>DATINU010000146.1:0-9309 GCA_035473955.1 Allosphingosinicella sp. | reverse complement strand
CACCGAGAGCGTGCACGAAGCCGGCATGTCGGTGCGCGGCTGGACGGTTTCGGAAGATGAAGCGGGCGATCTGGAACATCATCTCGTCGACCGCCCCTTCTGAAGGCGCGACGATCGGCGGGGCTCCGGTGACGATCCGGGTAGATGCGCGCGCGCGGCGCATGAAGCTGCGCGTGGACCCGCGCACCCGCGGGGTGACGCTGACCGTGCCGCGGCGGGTCTCGCAGCGGCGGGCACTGGCCTGGGCGGAGGGACAGCGGGCCTGGGTCGAGCACGCGCTCGCCGGCATTCCCGACGCCCTCCCTTTCGCGCCCGGATCCAGCGTGCCGCTGGAAGGGGCGCCGCACCGGCTGGACTGGGAGGCGGCCCGGCCCCGGCGAATCGAACGCGGTGAAGGACGGCTCGTCGCGGGCGGGCCGCTCGAAGGGCTCGATCGGCGCCTGCTGCGCTGGCTCAAGGCGCACGCACTGGATGTCCTGCAGCGCGAGACGCGTGAATATTGCGCGAAGGCCGGCGTCATGGCGTCGCGGATCGCAATCGGCGACCCGGTGTCGCGTTGGGGGAGCTGCGCCTCGAACGGCGCGATCCGCTATTCCTGGCGGCTGATCCTTGCGCCCGAATATGTGCGCCGGGCGACCGTGGCGCACGAGGTCGCACACCTCGTCCACCTGAACCACGGGCCGGCTTTCCACGCTCTCGTAAGGACGCTGCTTGGCGCCGACCCCGCCCCGGCCCGCGCCTGGCTCAAGCGCGAAGGCGCGGCCCTGCACCGTATCGGACCGCGCTAGACCCAGCTAATAAGTGTCGCCGCGGCGGACGGGAGGGCGATCCTCGACGCGGGGCGGCGGACGCGCGATCGACCGCTCACGCGTGGGCCGGTCGGTGCGTTCGTAGCGGACGTCCTCGTCCTCGCGCGGCTTGGCGTCCTGGCGGGGCTCGTCCTCCTCCTCGGGGGGCGGCGCGCGTTCGATCGGATTGCCGTCGGGATCGACGAACTGGCCGCCGTCGCCTTCGCCGTCCGCGGGCGCGAACCAGATGCCGTTGTCGGGCTCCATCTGCCAGTCCGGTGTCTGCACTTCGGTGGCGAAGGGCTCGGCCGGCCGGTTGGCGACCGCGCGCATCATATAATCGTGGAAGGCGCGGGCCGGGGCGCGGCCGCCGGCGAGGCCGGGAAGCGCGCGATTGTCGTCGCGGCCCATCCAGACGCCGGTGGTGAGCCCGCTCGAAAAGCCGATGAACCAGGCGTCCTTGTTGGACGAGGTCGTGCCGGTCTTGCCCGCGGTCGGCCGGCCGAGCTCGGCCGAACGGCCGGTGCCGTTGGCGACCACCGATTGCAGCAGATCGGTCATCTGCGCCGCCACCCAAGGCGCGACCAGGACGCGCGGCTCTTCGGGCTGGTGCTGGTAGATCACGGTGCCGTCGGCGGTGGTGACCCGGCGAATGCCGTAGGGCGTCACGCCCACGCCGCCGCGCGCCACCGCCGCATAGGCCCGGGTCATGTCGATCAGCCGCACGGACGACGAGCCCAGCGCCATGGAGGGATTGGTGTCAATCCGGGTGGTGATACCGAAGCGCTGCGCCATATCGGCGACCGCGCGGGTGCCGGATTCCTGGGCGAGGCGGACCGCCACCGTGTTGATCGACAGCGCGAAGGCCTGGCGGACCGAGACCGGCCCGGCATAGCGGCCGGAGCTGTTGCGCGGGCTCCAGCCGTTGATCGTGATCGGGGCGTCGTTGACCTGGCTGTCGGGCCGGTAGCCGGCCTCGATCGCAGTCAGATAGACGAAGAGCTTGAACGACGAGCCGGGCTGGCGCGCCGCCTGGGTGGCGCGGTTGTAGCTCGAATTGACGTAGTCGCGCCCCCCGACCATCGCCTTGACCGCGCCGTCGCGGTCGATCGAAACGAGGGCGCCCTGCGCATTGCCCGGCGCATGGGCGTTGATCGACCGCACGCCGGCGCGCTGCATGTTGAGATCGAGCGTGGTCCAGACGTCGATCGGCTGGACCGCTTCGTCGATCAGCATGTCGAGCTGGGGCAGCACCCAATCGGTGAAATAACGGGTGAAATTGACTTGGCGGCTGGGCGCGGCGAAGCGCAATTCCGCCGGATTGGAGGCGGCGGCCTGAGCCGGGGTGATCGTGCCGTTCCGGATCATCAGATCGATGACGACGCCGGCGCGCCCGCGCGCGGCTTCGGAATCGGCGGTCGGCGAGTAATTGGAGGGCGCCTTCACCATGCCGGCAATGATCGAGGCTTCGGCGATCGAGAGCCGCTCGGCGCTGTGCCCGTAGAACAGGCGCGAGGCGCTATCGATGCCGTAGGCGCCGCCGCCGAAATAGACCCGGTTGAGGTAGAGTTCGAGGATCTGGTCCTTGGAAAAGCGCCATTCGAGCGCGAGGGCGACGATGCCTTCGCGGATCTTGCGGCCGAAGCTGCGATCGTTGGTCCTGAGGATGTTGCGGGCCAGCTGCTGGGTGATGGTCGAGCCGCCCTGGCGCCAGCTCCCCTCGGTGACTCGGATCCAGAGCGCGCGCACCACCCCGATCGGATCGACGCCGGGGTGCGAGCGGAAGCGCCGGTCCTCGACCGCGACCATCGCATCACGCATGATCGGCGGGATCTTGTCGTAGGTCAGCCACTCGCCGTAGCTCGGTCCCTGCGTCTGGATGATGGTGCCGTCGGCGGCGCGGACGCGAACCATCTGGCCGAGCCCGTCGCGTCGCTGCAGTTCCCCGTAGGAGGGCAGCTGGCTGACCGCCACCGAGACGGCGACGGCGAGCGCGATCATGCCAATCACCAGCAGATAGGCGAAGATCTTGAGGCCGCCGACCAGGATGCGGCGGAAGCGTGAGCGTTGGGGGGGAGCGGCGCTGGCCATCGCGGCGTCAGGGATAGAGTCGGCGAGTCACGGGGGCAAGCAGAAGCGCGCGGCGGCTTAACCGGGGCTTACTTCGGATCGTCCTTCTTCTCGAAATCGAGCGAGGCCGAGTTGATGCAGTAGCGCAGGCCCTCCGGGCCCGGCCCATCGGGAAAGACATGCCCCAGATGGCCGCCGCATTTGGCGCAGCGCACCTCGGTGCGGACCATGCCGTGGCTGACATCGTCGTGCAGGGTGACATGCTCCTTCGCCGCGGGACCGGTGAAGCTCGGCCAGCCCGAACCGCTTTCGAACTTGGTCCCGCTGTCGAAAAGTTCGTTGCCGCAGGCGGCGCAGCGATAGGCGCCCTCCTCATGATTGTCCCAGAGCACGCCGGTGAAGGCGCGCTCGGTGCCGCCTTCGCGCAGCACATGATATTGCTCCTGGCTGAGGCGCTTGCGCCATTCGGCGTCGGGCAGGTCCATTTTCTCCATCGCGCCGATGTGGGATGCGCGTGGGCCAAGGTCAATCTCAAGTCGTCTGGCGCGACTTTCGCCTCTCGTGCTAGGCTTGCCCCATGTCCGACGTCGCCCGCCTGCAGCCCCGCCCGGCCGATAACCAGGAGGATCTCAGCCTGCCGGGCTGGGTCTATTACGACCCCGAATATTTCCGGGTCGAAATGGCGCGGTTGATCCGCCCGGCCTGGCAAATCGTCTGCCATCTGAACGACATCCCGAATGCGGGCGATTGGCGGACGCTCGATATCATCGGCGAATCCATCCTCGTCATCCGCGGGACGGACGGCGAAGCGCGCGCGTTCGCCAATGTCTGCCGCCACCGCGGCTCGCGCCTCGTCGATGGCGAGGCGGGCTGCGCGAAGCGGCTGACCTGCCCCTATCACGCCTGGACCTATGCCGCCGACGGCCGCCTGATCGGCGTGCCGATGAAGGAGGATTATCCGGGTCTCGACCAGGGCGCGCTCGGCCTGATCCCGGTCGAGCTGGAAATCTGGCGAGGTTTCGTTTTCGTGCGGCTGGAGGGCGGGGCCCCGAGCGTCGCCGCGATGATGGCGCCTTATGAAGAAGAAGTCGCGCCGCACCGCTTCGAGGAGCTGGGGGCGATCGGCCGGATCACGCTGCGACAGCGCGACGTGAACTGGAAGAACGTCGCCGACAATTATTCGGACGGGCTCCATATCAACGTCGCCCATCCGGGCCTCACCCGCCTGTTCGGCACCGGCTACGGAATCGAGGCTGGCGAGCATGTCGATCGGATGTGGGGCGATCTGCTCGAGCGCCCTTCCGCCAATCCTTCCGAACGCGCCTATCAGCATTTCCTGCCGGAGGGTTCGGGACGGCGCTGGCTCTACTTCAAGCTGTGGCCGAACACGGCCATCGACATCTATCCCGATCAGGTGGATTTCATGCATTTCGTGCCGGTCGGACCGACCGAGACCCTGATTCGCGAAGTGAGCTACGCGCTGCCCGATGCCCGGCGGGAAATGAAGGCGGCGCGCTATCTCAACTGGCGCGTCAACCGCCAGGTCAATGCCGAGGACACCGCCCTGATCCGCCGGGTTCAGCAGGGCATGGGTTCGTCGCTCTACACGCCGGGGCCGCTGGGGCGGAGCGAAGTGTGCCTGAGGAGCTTCGCGCGGAAGCTCAGGCGGCTGATCCCGGAGGCTCGCCTGGCAGAGCCGCCGCCGCCGGGCTGGAGCGGTTTGCCCGGCGCATGATCAAATAGATGGGCAGGCCGGTGGCTGTCATGAGAAGGCTCCACAGGCCCGCCTCGATGCCCGCGCCGTAAAACGCCCAGATCGAATAAAGCAGCCCGGCCGCGGCGATCGGCGCGAAGCCCGGCGAGGTCGCGATCCGGCCTTCCTTCGCCAACTTTGCTCCGGCGAGCGCGCCGGCGATGTAGAAGATGATCGTCGTCGAAGTCGTCACCAGCACCATGAACTGGAACAGGCCGGCAAGCCCGCGCGAATAATTGACCAGGACGAGCGCGGTGGCGAGCAGGCTGGAAACGATGTGGATGCGATAGGGGGCCTCGTAGCGGTTCTGGGCACCGAACCAGCGCGGCAGCAGCCCGTTATGGACCATTGAAAGCGGCAGCTCGCCCTGCAGCAGCACGAAGCCGTTGATCGCGCCCAGGGCGGCGATCGCGGCGAACACCGCGATCAGCGGCCCGAGTGCAGGATGGACCAGCTCGCCGAAGAATAATGCGAAAGGCGCGTTCGAGCCGTGCACGCTCTCGGCCGGAAGCAGCAAGGTCACGGCCGAACAGGCGAACAGGTAGACGATTCCGGTGATCGCGGTGCCGATGAAGGTCGCGCGCGGGACATTGCGGTGCGCATTCTCGACCCGGTCGCCCGCCGCCATCGCGCTTTCGAAGCCGAGCATGGCGAAGAGGGTGAGCGTTGCGGCCGTGTTGATGTCGGCGGCGGTGACCGGCGGCACGTCGTGCGGCGCCGGCGTGGCCGCCCCGCTGCCGACCAGCCAGAAGCCGGCGACGATCGCGCCGGCGAGCGGAATGAGCTTGAGCGCGACGGTCAGCAGCTGCACCCCGCCGGCGGTGCGGACGCCCCGGCAATTGACGAGGGTGAACAGCCAGATCACGCCGATCGCGACCGACGCGGCGAAGCCCGGCGCGGCGAGCTCGGGCCAGATGATCGAAAGGTTGCGGATCACGGCGACGGCGAGCGTCGCATTGGTCACCCAGATCGAGATCCAGTAGCTCCAGGCGACGACGAAGCCGGTGCCGCGCCCGAAGGCGGCGGCGGGATAGGTGAACGGGCCGCAGCCGCCGCCCGTCAGGTCCCGCGCCAGCCGGGCCAGCACGACGGTGAGGCAGAGCGTGCCCGCGATCGTGACCAGCCAGCCGTAGACGGAATTCCAGCCCAAAGGCGCGAGATCGGCGGGGAGCAAGAAGGCACCCGAGCCGACCATGTTGCCGACCACCAGGGCGACGCACATCCAGGGGCCGAGCCTGCGCATCGGCGTCGCGGATTGCTGCTGGATGTCCCCCGCCATCGGGGAAGTCTGCATGTTTATGGACGGATGATCAAATGGTGCGGTCGAGAAGACTCGAACTTCCACGGGCTTTCGCCCACAACGACCTCAACGTTGCGCGTCTACCAGTTCCGCCACGACCGCACGTGATGTGCCCGGGCGAGCCGGGCCGGTAGGAGGCGCGCCTCTAGCAGCGGTCTGGCGCCGACTCAATACAGGAACATCGGCATGGTCTCGACCCGCATCAAGCGGGCGCGATAGGCGGCGCGATCGTAGAGCGCGCTGACGTCGACCGACTTGGTGCCGTGGAGCAAAGTATCGACGGGTACGTGGCTGTACTTGCCGTCCGATAGCGTCACCATCCGCCCTTTCTCGCCGCGCTCGAGCAGCTGGACGGCGAGGCCGCCGAAGGCGAAGCCGACCATCCGGTCCATCGCGTCGGGCTCGCCCGAGCGCATCAGATAGGCGAGCTCCTGGATCACCGTGCCGGCGCCGAGCCGCGCCTCGATCGCGCGGCCGAGCCGGTGGCCGACGCCGCTGTCCGCGCGGGCGCTGGCGGATTTGGAGAGGTCGCCTTCCGCCGCCTCGCCTTCGATCAGCGCGCCTTCGGAGATCACGCACATCGCATAATTGGCGGGGTTAGAGGTCTTGTCCTCGGCGAGCAGTGGCAGCAGCACATCCAGATCGGCGGGCACTTCGGCGATCACGGTGCGGTCGACCTGGGCCAGGAAGCCGGCGAGCAGAGCGGTCTCGCCGCTGCGCCGGCCGAACAATTCGACCACGCCGATCCGCTCGTGGCTCTCGACCGTGGTGCGCAGCGCGTTGATCGCCTCGACCGAGCGGCTGATCGCGGTCGAAAAGCCGATGCAATAATCGGTGCCGAAGACGTCATTGTCCATCGTCTTGGGCACCGAGATCACAGGCACGCCCTGCGCGGCGAGATGGGCCGAGAAGCGCAAGGTGCCGTCGCCGCCCAAGGTGATCATCGCGTCGATGCCGAGCTTCTCAAGCGCGTGCAGAACCTGGTTGGTCCGGTCGCCCTCATCATCGGTGCGCGGATCGCGGCGGGAGGTGTGCAGCATGGTGCCGCCGGCCCGATCGATCCCGCGCACGCCCTCGCGGGTAAGTGGCAGGCTGTGCGCGGCGATGCTGGAGGAGTCGGCGGGATCGATCGCCATCACCCCCTCCCAGCCGCGCCGAAAGCCGGTCACCGCCCAGCCGAGATCGTCGGCCGAAAGCACGACCGACCTTATGCAGGCATTCAAGCCCGGCACGTCGCCGCCGCCGGTGAGTATTCCGATCCGCATGGCAACCGTCTATCGGCCAGCGCCATGGACCACAACCGGACAGCAGCAACGGCAGAAGCGGGGCGCATCCTGCGGCTCGCCTGGCCGATCATGCTGACCAGCCTCAACTGGACGCTGATGCACATCATCGACGTCGCCGTGGTCGGCCATTACGGGACGGACGAGCTGGCCGCGCTCGCCGCCAGCCGGACGCTCACCTTCATCGCCATCGTCATGGGCTTTTCCGGCCTTTCCGGCGTGCTCGTTTTCGCCTCGCGCGCCGATGGCGGCGGGCGGCTTGAAGAGACCGGGGAGATCTTTCGCTCGGGCCTGCTGCTGGGGCTCGCTTTGGGCGTCGCCTGCTTTGTCGTGCTGAAGCTCTGGGCGTTCGATCTGCTTGCGCTGGTCGGCGTCGAGCCGGACCTGCAGCAGCCGGGCGCGGCGGTCGTGGAGGCAATGGCGATCGCTTTCCCGGCCCAGCTGACGCTCGCGGCCTCGTCCTATTTCCTGGAGGGGATCAGCCGCCCGCGCCGGGTGATGACGGTGAATCTTTGCATGCTGCCGGTCAACGCTTTGCTCGCCTGGGCCTGGGTGGGGGGCCATTTGGGGCTGCCGGCGCTGGGCGCGGTGGGCGCAGCTTATGCGACCGCGACCGTCTCCTGGGCCGGCGCCGCCTTCATGCTCGCTTTGATCTGGCTGCTGCCGCGGGCCGGTTCGCGCCGGGTGCGCGATTTCAGCCCCACCGCTTTGCGCCGGGCGCTCAAGGGCGTTCCCGAACTCGCCTGGTTCGGGCTGATGCCGGCGATCGGCGCGTCGCTCGAGCTTGCCGGTTTCGCCTGGCTGATGGTGCTTTCCACGCAGCTCGGCAACGCTCCGGCCGGCGCCTTCCAGGCGATGCTGTCGCTGCACAATCTCGCCTTCGCGCTATCCATGGGTTTCGGTTCGGCGGCCGGCGTCCGCGTCGGCAATGCGGTCGGCGCCGGTGAGCGCGAGCAGGCCTGGCCCCGCACGCTGATCGCCGGCGGCCTTGCCTTGGTGACGCTCGGTGTGCTTTCGCTTACTCTCGTTCTGTTCGCCCGGATCCTCGTCCTGCCTTTTTCGGACGATCCCGAGGTCCTGGCCCTTGCCGCGGCGATGCTGGCAATCATGGCGGCCTTCCTGGTCTTCGACGGGCTGCAATATGTGTTCGGCGCGGCGCTCCGCTCGCTCGGCGAGCAGGTCTGGGCGGGGGTGAACGGGATCCTCGGCTTTTTCGTGGTGACCGGCGGGCTCGGCTGGCTGCTGGTTCGCCAGGGCTGGGGGCCGGACGGGCTCGCTTATGCAGCCGGGCTCGGCATGCTGGTCTGCGCCACGCTGAATTTCGGCCGGCTCGGCTGGGTGCTCAGGAAATCGGGCCGAAGCTCAAGGTCAGCTGGCGCCCCCCTCTAGGCACATCCATTTCGGCGCTGTCGAAGGTGATCCGGCCGCGCGGCTGCAGCTCGCGGACGGGCGGGGCGATCTGCCAGGCATAGACGATCCGGCCTTGCCCGTCCTTCAGTTCCGCCTTGATTTGCGGGACCCGCTGGACGCTGTCGGTACGGTTCGTGATCGCGCCGTGCACGGTCAGGAGCTCGTTGCCGCTCTGCAGGCGTTGGCGGTCGGCGCCGCCTTCGATGTCGAGCGTGCTCGTCCCCTGTACGGGAATGCCGATCTTCTGGCCGAGGTCGGGCATGCCGAAGACCTGCACCGCGGCGAAGGCGGCGACCATCAAGGCGGCGGCGACGATCGCGATGATCGTCCAGAGCTTGGCCGGGTTGCGTCGCGGCCGATAGCCGTCGCCTCGCTCATAAGGCTCCGGACTCGGCTCCACATAGACCTCCTGCACCGGCGGCGGCGGCGCCGGCGGCGCCTTAGCCGGCGCGGGCGCGGCGGTGGGAGGCACAGGCGGGGCCGGCTGCGCCGGCGCGCGCAGATCGAGCGGGGCAGGCTCTTGGAACCAGCTATGGCGGCATTGCGCACAGCGCACCTTCCGACCGGCCGGCCCGAATTGCTGGTCGCCGACGAGCCGACCGGCAACGTGGATCCCGAAATGGCGACCCGGCTGCTGCATTTGTTCGACTCCCTGAACAAGCTCGGCACCACGGTGGTCATGGCGACTCACGATCTCCATCTCTT
>DATINU010000145.1:0-2568 GCA_035473955.1 Allosphingosinicella sp. | reverse complement strand
GTCGATGCGATGGAACGATGCCGCCCCGACGCGCGCGTCCGTCAATCCAACCGATATCCAACTCGCCGCCGCCACTCCGCCTGCGGCCGCGCAGCCGCCGCAAGCCGAAGAAGTGCAGCAGCCCGCGGTCGAGCAAGTTGCGCCTTTCACGGCAGACGTGGCGACGGCAAAGCCGACCGCATCGCTGCAAAAATTGCTGATGGTGATGGCCGCCGCGCTCGCGCTGGCCGGCCTCATCGTCAGCGCGATCGTGCGGATCGGCCGCATGCGGGCGCGCCGCGCCATACGCCGCAAGCGCCGCGCGATGTGGGATTCCGCTAAGGCGTCAAAGACGACGAGGCGGCGCGCGCCGCAGGCGAAGCCGCAACCGATCTTCCAGGACGAAGCCGCGCCGCGGCGTACCGCGGCCGCTGCAGCCACGCCGCCACATCCGCGCATGCCGCAGGAGAGGATAACCCGCGCGCCCCGCGAGCGGCCGCGGTCGCCGCAGGAGCGGCCATACGCGCCGCCGGACCGACGACAGGCGCCACAGGATCGCATGCCCCAGGAGCGCGTGCCCCCGGAGCGCGCGCTACAAGAGCGCGCACCGCAGGATCGGGAGCAGCAGGTTGCGGAAATGCTGTCTCGCCTCGCCCGCAGCGCGCAGAACTAAATTAGCTGAGAAGAAAGCGCCGGCTATTTTTCGAGCTGGCGCTGCAGCTTGCGAACGAACTCGGTCAGACCGGTGCGGCGTTCGCGCTTGAGCCGCTCGGCCTTGAAGATCGACTGCACCTCGGCGAACGCATCATCGACCGTGTGATTGACGACGATGTAGTCGTATTCCGCCCAGTGACTGAGCTCGTGGCTGGCGCGGCTCATGCGGCCGCGAATGACCTCGTCGGAATCCTGCGCCCGCGTGTGCAGCCGTTTCTCCAGATCGGCGGCCGAGGGCGGCAGGATGAAGACCCGCACGACGTCGACGCTCGCCTTCTGGTGCAGTTGCTGGGTGCCTTGCCAGTCGATATCGAACAGCACGTCCTGGCCCGCCGACAAGGCCGCTTCGACCGGCGCGCGCGGCGTGCCGTAGAGATTGTCGAACACGGTCGCCCATTCGAGCAGTTCGCCCTGCTCGACCATCCGCTCGAACTTCGCCTTGTCGACGAAGAAGTAATCGCGTCCTTCGACCTCGCCCGGCCGCATCGGGCGCGTCGTCGCCGAAACCGACATCTTCAGGCCCGGCTCGCGCTCGAGCAGCCTGCGCGACAGCGTTGTCTTGCCGGCGCCTGAAGGCGACGACAGCACGAACATCAGCCCGCGCCGTTCAACCCCGTCGAAACCGGAAGTCGCCATCGATCACTCCAGATTCTGGACCTGCTCGCGAAACTGCTCGACCACGTTCTTCATTTCGAGCCCGGTCTGGGTCAATTCCAGATCGTTCGGCTTGGAGCAGCAGGTGTTGACCTCGCGGTTGAATTCCTGGGCGAGGAAGTCGAGCCGCCGGCCGACCGGGCCGCCCTTGCCGATCATCTCCCGGGCCTGGGCGACATGCGAGGCGATGCGGTCGAGCTCTTCGCGGATATCGGCCTTGGTCGCGATCAGGATCGCTTCCTGATTGAGCCGGTCGGCATCGAATCGTTCCGACGTTTCCATCAACGCCGCCACCTGTTCGGCGAGCCGCGCCCTGATCGCCTCCGGCTTGCGGCCAGGAGCGGCTTCGGCCTTCTTCGCCAGCCGCTCGATTTCATCCATGCGCTGGATCAGGATTTGCCCGAGCGTCACGCCCTCGCGGCGGCGCATCTCGACGAGCTGGGCGAGCGCCTGCTCGAAGGCCTTGGCTGCCACTTCCCGCGCCGCCTTGTCTTCCGCCTCGTCGCTTTCGGGCTCGACGACCTCGATGACGCCCTTGATGCCGAGCAGCCCGTCGATGCTGGGCGCTACCGCATCGATCCTGCCCGCGAGTTCGCCCGCGACTTTCACGATCGAGGCGAGCACGTCCTCATTGATGCGCACAGTGGAGACCGCGTTGGCGCGCTTGACGCTGAGATTGGCGTAGACCGTGCCGCGCGACAGCACTTCGCCCGCGCGCTTCTTGGCGAGCGCCTCCAGTTCGTCCCAGCCCGGCGGCAGACGCAAGCGCAGGTCAAAACCCTTGGCGTTGACCGACTTCAGTTCCCATTCGAATGTGTAGGGCCCGCTGGCGCCGTGGCTCCGGGCAAAACCGGTCATGCTCGATAGCGCCATTGCGTAATACTCTCCGAAGACAGGGATTTTCGAGACTCGAAAGGATGCGGGGCGACCTTAGGCTGATTTCCGCCAAAGTGGAATTGCGTTCCCGTCCTAGCGGAAATGCCGGCTTAACGTCAGCGCTGCACCACGGCCGGCGTCGTGATCGACTGCGCGGCGCCCTGGCGGGCCGGCGCCGTCGCGGGTGCCGCTGGACGGGCGGGCGGCTTTTTCGCCGATCCTCCCGGCCGCGGCGTGGTCGCGGTCGGATTGGTATCGGCCGGTGCTCCGGCCGCGGTCGGCGGCGGCGCATCCTCCGACGGCTCGACGGTGTCGTTCTGAATCTGCTTTTCGAGCGCCCGCAGC
>DATINU010000144.1:0-3712 GCA_035473955.1 Allosphingosinicella sp. | reverse complement strand
ATCGGCGGCGGCGCGGCCGGCGCCGGGCTCGCCGCTACGAGCCGGGCATGGTAGCGGGCGGTATCCAGCGCGGCGCTGCGGCCGGACTTGCTCTCCCCGCTCGCCAGCGGCACGCGGGTTTCGATCCCCCACACCATGTTCGCCATCTCGTCGCGGATCAGCTGCACCGCCTCGATCGGCTCACTCTCCTGAATCTTCGCCACGCTCGGCACGACGACGAGGCTGAGGTCGGCGGGGATGTCGTCGCTGCCGCGCGTCGCGAGCGTGTACATGGACCAGCGCTGCCAGTCCTGGTCGCCGCCCCGACCCGCGGCCTCGACCCAGATGCGTTCGCCGAACGTGTTGGTGACCATCATCCCTTTCACCCGCGCGATCGTGCCGGCGGGAACGGTGAACGGCATCAGGAACCAGTCGTTGGCGTAAACCAGGCCGAATTCGATCAGCAGCAGCTTGTTGACGTCGGTCGTGTCGGGATCGATGTCGCCGAAATTCGTCCGTCCCTGCTCGAAGGTCCACCAGCGCGTGTTCGGCATGCCGTCGAACTGGATCGGCGCGGGGATGAATGAGGAGGTCAGCGCCGCCTCGACACCGGTGGGCTCCCCGGCGACAGGGCCGAGGCCGGCGCCGGACGGATCCACATCGAGATTGTACCAATCGAGGTGCCCGTGAAAATATTCGTCGGCGACGAGCTGCTTCTCCGTGCCGGACTGGGGCGCCGACAGACCGAACGCATATTCGAGCCGGGCGGGCAGCCAGGCGGTGCCGGCATCCGGCTCCGGCTGGTAAAAGAGCGCCTTGTACCAGGCCAGATACTCCGCCTCCGCGAGTTCGACGTCCGGCGCCTTGACCGGGTCGGCGAGCGCGACGAGATCGTGGGCGTGATTGCCGGGCGCCGCGGTGAGATAGGCGTGGAGCTTCCAGCCGTCCATCGCCCGCCCGGCGACCGCCGCGAGCGCCTGCCAGGCCTCGCGATGGGCGGCGACCGCGGCGTCGCCGCGATCATCGGGATCCGGCGCGTCGATTCCGAGCGCGTCGATGAACTTCTGCGGCAGACCCGGCTCGATCGGCGCGACGAGCTTCAGCCACCGCCGGCCCATGGCCAGCCGGATGTCGAGCGCCATGTCGCGCCCGGCCATATGCAGCGGGATCGGCCGCCGCTCGACCTTGGCCTCGAGCGGCACGTCGTCGTCGAACGCCTCGGCGGGGTCGCCGGCCGCCTTGTATTTGGTGAGCCGGGTCGTCTCGATATGGACCTTGGCGACGATCGGCGAGCCGGCGTCGTCCCCGCGAAATTCGCCCATTTGCCACTGCTTGGCGAGCATCCAGAGCGGATCGCGGACCTCGGCCTTGAGCGCCCGATCGAAATCGTGGGTGCGCGGGCGGCCCTCGAGCCGGTTCCACAGGGTGATCGTCGGCAACAACACTTCGTCGGCAAGGACGGCCGACAGATTCTCCGCTGCGAGATACTGGTTCACGGGCCGTCTCCGTCGGCGGCGTCGAGCACCGCGGCGAGATTGTTGTTGAAGGCGAAATTGAGCGTCGCGGTGATGGGATGGAGTGTGGTCGCCGAGACGATCGCCGGCAGGAAACGGGCATAAGCGGTGGTATCGATATGGTCGGGCTCGATCGCCCGCTTCTTCGCCAGGTCCATCGTCTCGCGCACCGTGTCGACCAGATCCTGCCAGCGCCATCCGCCGGTATAGGCCGGCGGCAGCGCCAGCAGCAGCGTCTGCGGCGGCTCGGAATTGGGCCGGTCATAATGAAAGGCGAGGCCGGTTTCCTCGGTGCGCGCCGGAATGAGTTCGGTCCATTCGTCGAGCAGCAGACCCGCTTGCCGCCGGGTCTTGTCGAACGGCACGGCAAAATGCGCGGTGTAGAGCAACTTGTCTTCGTCGATCACCAGCGGCGTGGCGTCCGGCTTTGTCTCGGGATAGTCGAGGCCCAGCCAGGGCACGTCCGCGCGGTGCGGGAATTGCAGCGGCTGGAGGGGGATTTCCACGCCGGTGAAGGCGGTGGCGAGATGGCCGGCGGTCTCGACATCATGCATCTTTTCGCGGACCCGGGCGACCCCGGCAAACCAGTCCTCCACGGGCAAGCGGCGGCCGAGCGTGACGGTGAGATGATCGAGGATCGTGGTGTCGGCGGTCGCGCCGACGCCCCACGCGGCGGCCCATTCGTCGGCCTGCGCCGCCGGCAGCGCGAAATCGGGCACGATCTGGAAATCCTCGCCGAACAAGAGCCGGGCGGCTGCGGTCAGCGCGGCAACCTTGGCCTTCGCCTCGACCGCGGCGGCCGCCGCGTCGAGCTGGACCTGGACCTCCGCCGTCCGCGCCGTCAGCTCCGCGCCCAGCGTGGCCGCGCGGCGGGCCATGTCCTCGGCCAGGGCGACGATCTGGCTGGTCTCCGTCTCGTCATCGATCGGTTCGGCATCGAAGGCGGCATTGGCGAGCTTCGCCGTCTGGATTCCGGAATGCAGCTCCGCGATGGTGTCCGCATTGTCGTGCAGCGCGGCCATCGCGGCATGTTGGCCGGCGAAGGCGGTACGCGAGGCGCCGTTCAGGAGGTCGCGGAAATCGTCGGGCAGCGCCGGCAGCGGGTCCGTCCGGGTCGTCGAGATCAGCCGCTCTGCAAGCAGCAGTGCATCGAATTTCTGGCTGTCGGCGAGGCCCGGGGCGGCGTCGTAATCGGCGATCGCCTGGTCGAACCGGTCGAGCCGGTCGTCCCAGCGGTCGATCGCCGCCTGCAGCAGGGCGCGCAGGCTGGTCGCGATACGCCGCCGGTCGCCGAACACCGCATTGGTTCCCGTGTCGAGCCCGGCGAAGGGCGCGAGCGTGGCCATGATGCCGGCGAACTCCTCGGTTCTGAGATCGATTTCGGCGACGATCTGGGCATGGGCCAAAGCGTCGAGCTGGCCCTGCAGGGCCGTCTGGAAGAGGCCCAGCGTGCCGACATGCCCGTCGAGCTCGCCCCGCGGCAGGGTGACGCGCTCCGGCATCAGCGCCTCGCCGGCATCGACCGTGTCGCTCGATTCCTGCGCCATCGCCATGTCCGTCGCCCTCAGCGGACGCGCGCGCAGCAGCACGCCGCGCAACGGCCGGATCAGGGCGGCGAGTTCGAAGAAGGGAACGTGATCGGGGATTGCCGGAATCCGGTCGCGATAGCGGATGGCGAGCGTCGCGTCGGCCTTGGGCGCCTCGGTCTTGATGACATGCGCCTCGATGAGGTCGTCGAGCACCTTGCCGGATCGGTCATTGTCCGGATCGAGCAGGTAGAGAAGATCGATCGGCAGCAGGCCGAGCGCGGCTTGGGTCACGTCGTGGCCGGTGACGGCGTGAGTGATCGGATCCTCGACGGTCACGGTGCAGGCGACGCTGCCGGGCGGCGGCAGCAGTGCGGCCAGCCAGGCATTGACCGCCGGTTCGGCGCGGGCGCGGGGGGAGGTCAGGGCCGCGGCGGCTGGATCGAGCCCCGCCTCCAGATGCAGCGCCACCCGATGGGTCAGCGTCACGCCCGAGCGCGGCGTGCGGACGACGTCCGGAGTCGCGGGGAACTTGCCCTTCGAATAGGTGTCGAGCACGGCGCCGGCGCGGTCGAAATTGCCCTGGACGACCTGGTGCACGCTCTCCGCCATGGCGAGATCGGCGACGGCATCGGCGAGGTCGGCGATCCCGCCGGCCTCCTCGCTGATCGCGTCCCGTTCGTCCGGGCTGGC
>DATINU010000143.1:0-2971 GCA_035473955.1 Allosphingosinicella sp. | reverse complement strand
TGACCTCGTCGCCGAAGCCGGCGGCGCGGGTGGCGGCGTACATGTCCTGGAGGTTGGCGCCGTCGGGCAGATCGCGCAGCCCGTAGCGGACGCCGTCATAGCGAGCGAGGTTCGACGAGGCCTCGGCGGGTGCGATGATGTAATAGGTCGGTAGCGCGTACTTCGTATGCGGCAGCGAGATTTCGACGATCTCGGCACCGGCGTCCTTCAGCCAGGCGATGCCCTGCTCCCAGACCGCGTCGATCTCGGCGGGGACGCCGTCGATCCGGTATTCCTTCGGGATCCCGATCCTTTTGCCGCGGACGTCGGCGGCGAGGTTCGCCTCCCACTTGGGCACGTCCAGCTTCAGCGAGGTCGCGTCCTTCGGATCGAAACCGGCCATGGTTTCCAGCAGGATCGCGCAGTCGCGGACGTCGCGCGCCATCGGCCCGGCCTGATCGAGCGAGGAGGCGAAGGCGACGATGCCGAAGCGCGAGCAGCGGCCATAGGTCGGCTTGATCCCGGTGATGCCGGTGAAGGCGGCGGGCTGGCGGATCGAGCCGCCCGTATCGGTGCCGGTGACCCCGGGCGCGAGCCGCGCCGACACCGCCGCCGCCGAGCCGCCGGAACTGCCGCCCGGGGTCAGCGCCGCATTGCCGCCGTCGTTGCGCCGCCAGGGCGAAAGCACCGGGCCGTAGCCGCTGGTCTCGTTCGACGAGCCCATGGCGAATTCGTCCATGTTCAATTTGCCGAGCATGCCCGCCCCGGCCGCGAACAGCTTGCCCGAAACGGTGCTTTCGAAGACGGGCTTGTAGCCTTCCAGGATCTTCGAGCCCGCCGTGGTCTGCACGCCCTCGGTCGAGAACAGGTCCTTGATCCCGAGCGGCACCCCGGAAAGCGGCTTCAGATCGCCGGACGCGCGCGCGGCATCGGCCGCGTCGGCGGCGGCCAGCGCGTGCTCGGGCGTCTCCACCACGAAGGCATTGAGCGGCCGCCCCTGCTCGACGTTCGCAATATAGGCCTGGGCCACTTCGCGCGCGGAGAAGGTGCCGGCGGCGACCCCGTCGCGGAGCGCCGCGACGCCGAGATCGGTGAGCCCGCTCATTCGATCACCTTGGGGACGGCGAAGAAGCCGTGCTCGGCGACCGGCGCGTTGGCGAGGATCTCGCCCTGAATGCCGCCCTCGGTCACGACATCGTCGCGCAGGCGGAGATGGTTGGGGATGACCGCCGTCATCGGCTCCACCCCGGCGACGTCGACCTCGCCGAGCTGCTCGATCCAGCCGAGGATGTTGCTGAGCTCGGGTGCGAGCGCTTCCACCTCCGCGTCGCTGACGGCGATGCGGGCGAGCTTGGCGATATGGCGGACGGTCTTGGTATCTACTGACATGCGGAGGGGCGGCTAGCATCCCCGCTGCACTGCGGCAAGGCGGGCTAGTCGAAGGGCTCCTTGACCGGCCGGCCGCCGACGAACAGCTGCCGCCGCTCCACTCGCCTGATCTCCACCTCGCCGCGGCGGAGGGCATCGCTTTCGCGAGTCAGCGAGGCGCGTTCCTGCTCCGGGGTCAGCGCCGGCCCGATGGCGACGGCACGCCTGTCCGCGCGATCCCAGCGCCCGTTCTGCTCGACATAGACGATCGTATCGTAATTGCATTGGCCGAGCGCGGCACGATCGGTTTCCGCGCGGCGGCGAAGCGCCGTGCACTCGTCGGCGATGACGATGACGGCATGTTCGGCGGGGCGGAAGTAGAAGCGGCAATCGCCGCGCCTGCCGCAGGACCGCGTGTCGTAATCGTCCTGAACTGCCCGCAGCAGCGCCGGCGGCACCGGCGTTCCGGCCGGATCGACGAGGATCGCCGCCGGATAGACCTCGCCCTCATTCTGCGAATTGTCGGGCAGGTCCCAGCTATTCCTGGTGTCGAGCGCGGTCTGCGCGAGGCGACGGATTTCCGCCGTCGCGCCGTTCGCGCGCAGCCGTTCGAGCGCGGCCACGCCGCTGGGCCCGAATTCGAAGCGCAGCGCCCGCCAATCGAACCGCCCGGGCGTCACCTTTCCCGCTTCGAGCCGGGCGACCTGCGAGCGGGCGGAAATGGCGCCGAACTGCGCCAGCGGCGTCGCCAGCAGCAAGCCGACGATGCAGACGCCGATCGCGAGCTTGACGTTGGCCGGGCGGACGCGAGCCGCCCATTCCGTGTGGCCGCGGACCAGAGCGTAGAGATAGGAAAGCGCATAGGCGGCAGCGATCGTGACCGCGACCACGCCCCAGAGCCGGCTCGGCGTGAAGCCGTATTGGCCGATCCTGAGCCCGGTCGAGATCGCGGCGACCGCGACCAGCGGCACCAGCACCGCGCCGAGCGCCATTCCCGACCCGCGCAACACCGGCCCGCGCGCTTCCTCCGCCGACGCGTTGCCGATCACGGCATTGGCGAGGATGATCGCGCCGGCCACGCAGGCGAGGACGACCGGAGTCGGCGAGCGCGTCTTGTCCCACAGCACGTCGAGGCCGGTGAACGGCAAGGCGATGACGAACAGGACGAGGCCGATCGCGAGCACCGGCGCCAGCACCGAGAGCACGGTGGTCACGACCCGCTGCAGCAGCCCGAGCACCTTGTCGCGGTCGCGCAGCAGGCCGACCGCCGCGCCGAACGCGCCGCCGACGAGCATCCAGTCGAACCAGCTCTTTTCGATCGCGTCCTTCAGGAGGTCGATCCCGATCAGGCCGAACAATTCGCCGAGCAGCAGGACGAGCAGGAAGCTGACCAGCACGAACGCCCAGGTCGCGCACCAGAGCACGACGTTGGTCCAGCTATGGGCGTGGACCGCGACATAAGGCAGCCGGCGCGCACCTTCGTCGCGCATCGTCTGGAAGAGCGGCGCCGCGATCGCGACCGAAAGCAGCGAGGCGAAGAAGCGCAGGATATCGTCGCCGGTGCCATGCTCGTCCGGCGTGCCGTTCCAATAATAGATGCCCCCGATCACCAGCCCCGCGCCCC
>DATINU010000142.1:0-2851 GCA_035473955.1 Allosphingosinicella sp. | reverse complement strand
CCGCACCGGTACGAACGCGCCGGCGGACGCCCGGCGGCAGCGGTGAAGAGGGCGAAGGCTGAATCAGGGGGCGCCGCGGCGCAGGGAAGGAAAGCTTATGGCCATGCACATCAGTTTCGCCCCGAACCGCGAACTGCCGTTCGTGTTCGGCGACCTGTTTCAGGTCTCCTCCAAGCTCTCCCACTACCGGCTCGGCGGCATCCAGCAGATCAGCAGCGTGATCAGCGGCCAATATGCCGAGAACAAGCAAATCCACGAGGAGACCACCCAGACCGAATATTATTCCGAAGAAGAGCAGCTTAGCGAGAAGGAGGCCTCGCACCTCGAATCGACCCATGAGGGGATGCAGCAGGCGCTGAGCGAGACCGTCGCCAGCAGCCAGAAGATCAACGTCTCGGCCGAGGCCGAGGCGACCTATGGCGTGATCCGCGCCCAGGTTTCCGGCGGATATGACAACGACAAGTCGAAGAGCCAGAGCAAGACCGCCGCCACCGACTTCGCCCATGAAGTCGTCGACCAGAGCCGCGAGCTTGTCCGTCAGCGCACGCTCTCAAGCCGCCGCTCGGCAACCACCGTGCTCGACCGGACCGAAAATGTCCGCGGCTTCGACAATCGCGGCGGGCCGAGCAGCGCCTTCATCACCCGCTATGTCGAGGAGGTGCACCGTTTCTCGGTGGTCCAACACGAGCAGCACCTGTTCGCCCACTTCTATATATCCTTTCCCGCCGCCAATTATTTCAACGCGATCGATGCCGGAATGACCAACCCGAAGGTCGGCGTCGACGTCCCTGGCGAACTCAAATATCTCAACGCCTCGGGAGCCTCGATCACGCTCAGGCCCGGCGACATCTCGCTCGATCCGAATTCGGCCACCTATTGGTTCAAGCTCGCCGTCGCCTTCGGCTTGACCGAACCCACGTCGCCTCCGGGAAACCTTTCGGACATCGTGACGATCAAGATCACCCCCGACCAATTGACGAACAATTCGGCGCACCTGATCGAGTCGGTGACGGTGCCTGAAGGCTACGCCACCCACACCGTCACCGTTGCCGAGGAGGCGAATCAAACTTGGATAGACGGCCACCAGGAAGGCATGGACTATCATGTCGTGCTGCTGGCCGGCCCGTATAAACACTGGCTCAAACTGTGGCACGACCCCCCAGGCAATAATAAGTTCGGCGTCGCCTTGAACATTCCGATGATTCCCATCGATTCAGGAGAGTTCAACTTCGTCCTGAGAGTTGGTCAGCTCGCCGAGGGCTCATATTCCTTCTATTTCGTGTTCCGCCCCACTGAAGACCATTTGGGCGAATGGAGGCTGCGCTTCTTCCAGGAGCTGGCCAACGCCAAGGCGGGCAAGGCGCAGGGGCCGGACATGATGGCGGCGGCCGGCGCCGGCGTCACGGTCGCCGACTTGCGCTCGAGCCCGATCGCGGCGGAACGAATGATCAAGCAGGAGCTGCGTCGCGAGGCGATTCGCTTCGTCACCGGCTCCGACCTCGACGGGCTGGACCCGGTCAACCGCAAGGCGCGGCCCTTTCCCCATTATCCGTTGATGGACGTCGCCAAGGCCAACGATCTCCAGCCGATCTACGATTTCCTCCACACCGGCTTCGATTTCGACAAGATGTCCTTCACCTTCCTGCCCACCTGGCTGGGGGCGATGGAGCAGCGCTACAACGCCTTCGCCGGCGGGGCGACCGGGATGATGACCGAGTTCCTCAACGCCGGCGCGGCCGAGATCGTGCTGCCCGTGCGCTCCGGGCGGGAGGAGCAATTGTTCTTCTTCCAGAAGACCGGGATCATCTTCGACGGCAGCGACGTGCCGCTGCCCGACGATCCGGCCACGCTCGCCCTCTATGACGAGATATTGGAGGCGCGCGAACTCAACGCATCGCCCAAATCGATCGAGATCAAGAGCTGGGACGATTATCTGCCGACTCCCCACGTCATCCTGCAGGCCTCTGCGACCATGCCCGATTTCCGGCCGGGCGCGCCGCCCGATCCCGGCACCGTCGCGGGCAATTCGCTCGCGCCGAAACTCCCCTAGGGCAGGGGCGTGGCCATCGATCCCTCGCCCCAGGCGACGCGGTATCTGGCCTTCGAAGGCGGCGGCGGCAGCGGCATGGCCTATGTCGGCGCACTGCAGGCGTTCGCGACCGCCCGCTTCGGCCCCGGGCGGCCGGGCAAGGACTTCAGCTGGGATCTCGACGGCGTCGCCGGCAGCTCGGTCGGCGCGATCACCGCTTTGATGGTCGCGCTCGATTACACGCCGGAGCAGCTCGCCGAGCTCATCGTCCGCGACGGCATCTTCTCCGCGCTGTTCGCGGAGCAGGTCCAGCCGGGCCATTTCGGCGCCGCCGCCACACCCGTGTCGGGCGCGGCGGTGCCGCTGGTCGGCTATTTCAGCAAGTTGTTCGAGGGCAAACGCCACCCTGCCGATCGCGCCCCGGCGCTGAAGGCGCATTGCTGCCCGGGCGCGCCCGCGCCCGCCGCCGGCGCGGCGCCCGGTCCGGCGGCGGAGCAGGCGCCGGGCGGCGGCCTGCTCGAGGCGGTCCTCGACAGCGGTACCCAGCCGGCGCTTGGCGCGCTCCTGCCGCTGGCGATCGGGCCCTATGCGAAGGCCCTGCTCTCGTCCGCCTTCGCCACCGCCAGGGATGCCAATGCGAAGGGCGGCTCCGAGCTGTTCGATTCCTTTTCCGATCACATGTATGTGGCCCTGCTCTCGGACGCCCTGCCCGAATTCGTCGCCGCGGTCGCCGCCCGCAGGGGCGGGGAGTTGGGGGTCTTCGCCGGCTATATCGCCCTGTTGCAGGACGATTTGGAAGCGTGGGCGCGCGACGAGCTGACG
>DATINU010000141.1:0-3271 GCA_035473955.1 Allosphingosinicella sp. | reverse complement strand
GGCGCGGGCGCTTCCTCGGTCGCACCCTCTTCGGCCTCGCCGGCCGGCTGCTCTTCACCCTCCTCGCGCTCCCGGCGGCGGCCGCCGCGGCGGCCCCGGCGGCGGCGGCGGCGGCGCGCGCCATCGTCGCGATCCTCGTGGTCGCCGCGCTCCTGGCGCTCGCGGCGCGGGGCGCGCTCCTCGGCCTCTTCCTCCTCGGCTTCGTCTTCCTCGTCCTCGGCGATCTCGTCCTCGTCGTCGGCCTCGGGCTCGACGATCGGGGCGAAGCGGGGACGCTCGGCGGGCGGGGGGCCGTGCGCCTCGACGCTCATCCGCGCCCCTTCGAAGCTCTCGTCGATCAGCACTTCGATGACGACGCCGTAGCGCGCCTCGATCTCGCCGATTTCGGTGCGCTTGCGGTTCAGCACATAGACGGCGGCCTCGCGGCCGGCGCGAAGCACGATCCGGCTGCCGCGGCCGCGCGCGGCCTCCTCCTCGAGCATCCTGAGGGCCGAAAGGCCCGCGGACGAAGCGGTGCGCATGAGCCCGGAGCCGTCGCAATGCGGGCAGGGCCTGGTCGAGGCCTCGAGCACGCCGGTGCGCAGCCGCTGGCGGCTCATCTCCATCAGCCCGAAGGACGAAATCCGGCCGACCTGGATGCGGGCGCGATCGTTCTTCAGCGCGTCCTTCATCGCCTTCTCGACCTTGCGGATATGGCCGTTCGATTCCATGTCGATGAAGTCGATCACGACCAGGCCGGCCATGTCGCGCAGGCGAAGCTGGCGCGCGATCTCATGCGCCGCCTCGACATTGGTCGCAAAAGCGGTCTGCTCGATATTGTGCTCGCGCGTCGAGCGGCCCGAGTTGATGTCGATCGAAACCAGGGCCTCGGTCGGGTTGATCACGACATAGCCGCCCGATTTCAGCTGGACGACCGGCTGGTACATGGCGCTGAGCTCGTCCTCGGCGCCGTAGCGCTGGAAGAGCGGCACCGGATCGTCATAGTGCGTCACCTTCTTGACGTGGCTCGGCATCAGCAATTTCATGAACTGCCGCGCGTCCTTGTAGCCGCGCTCGCCCTCGACGATCACCTCGTCGATATCCTTGTTGTAGATGTCGCGGATCGCCCGCTTGATGAGGTCGCTGTCCTGATAGACCAAAGCCGGCGCCGAGCTTTTCAGCGTGTTCTCGCGGATTTCGTCCCAAAGGCGGGCGAGATAATCGAAATCGCGCTTGATCTCGGGCTTGGTGCGGCTGAGGCCTGCGGTGCGGACGATCAGCCCCATCACCGAGGGCAGGTTGAGATCGGCCATGATCTGCTTCAGGCGCTTCCTGTCCGCGCCGTTCGAGATTTTCCGGCTGATCCCGCCGCCGTGCGAGGTGTTCGGCATCAGCACGCAATAGCGGCCGGCGAGGCTGAGATAGGTGGTGAGCGCCGCGCCCTTGTTGCCGCGCTCCTCCTTCACGACCTGGACGAGCAGCACCTGGCGGCGGCGGATCACGTCCTGGATCTTGTAGCGGCGGCGCAGATTCTGGCGCTTCCTGCGCAGCGTCTCGGCGGCGCTTTCCTCGGACGCGCTCTCGGCCTCCTCGGGAGGGGTCGGCTCGGCATCCTCCTCGGCCTCGGTCAAATCGTGCTCGGCGGACATCGGCTCGTCGTCGACCTCGACGATTTCGCCCGAATGATCCTCATTCTCGAACTCGGCGGCGCGCAGCCGCTCTTCCTCGGCGGCATGCTCGGCCTCTTCCCTGAGGAGCGCCTCGCGGTCCTCCTTGGGGATCTGGTAATAATCGGGATGGATTTCGGAAAAGGCGAGGAAGCCGTGGCGGTTGCCGCCATAATCGACGAACGCCGCCTGCAGCGACGGCTCGACGCGCGTCACCTTGGCCAGATAGATATTCCCCTTGAGCTGCTTGTGCTCGGCGGATTCGAAGTCAAATTCCTCGATCCGGTTCCCTTTGATCACGGCCACCCGGGTCTCTTCCTGGTGGCGCGCGTCGATCAGCATGCGCATGGTCATTAAAGTCTCTCCACGCGCGCAAACCCGATCCCCTGGACCGGAGGTGCGCGCGCTCGAATGTGGACGGCCGCGCGGAGCTTGAGAGCCGCGCGCCATATGTCCGGGTTGCGTGGTAAAGCGTCGTGTCTGCTGAACGCGGCAGGCCCGTCAGAGCGGGGCCGGACCCGAGCACGCCGTCACCCAATGGGCGGCGTTTGGGCTCGGGAGAAATATGCCACATACAGCGTCAACCTGGTAGGCCGGCCTCTCATGCCGGCTCGAAATACATCGCGTCCATGGAGGAGCGATGAGGTCAGCTAGCACCCGAGCCACCCTCCCGCAACCGTTGTGCCCGGGAAAACCGCGCATTTTCGCTGGACCGGAAGCTCAGACTGGCTGCAAACAACGCGAATGAACTGGCTGCTGCCGCTGCTGCTGGCGATCCTGATGCCGAGCTGGGTGCCCGGCGCCGGCCCTTCCGGATCGGGCACGGTCACCATCCCGCTCGCGCCGCTCGGCGCCGACGAGCTTGGGCCGCTTCCCCGCGTCACGGCCGCGCGCGGCGACAACCCGCCGCTCGTCGTCATCGATCCCGGCCATGGCGGCCGCGATCCCGGCGCCTCCTCGGAATTCGTGCGGAGCCCCGAAAAGGACATCACCCTCGCCATGGCCCTCGCCATCCGCGACGCGCTGGCGTCGACCGGCCGGGTGCGCGTCGCCATGACCCGCGAGGACGACCGCTATCTGAACCTCGACGAGCGCTACGAGATCGCCCGCCGGCTCGACGCCGATCTCTTCATCTCGATCCACGCCGACAGCGCGCCCGCGAACGACGGCGCCCGCGGAGCGACCATCTACACCCTGTCCGAAGTCGCTTCCGACCGGCAGGCGGCCCTGCTCGCGCAGAGCCAGAACCAGGCGGGACAGGTCGCCGGCGCAAGGCTCAGCAACGATCCCAGCGTCAACCTCGTCCTGATCGACCTCGCCCAGCGCGAAAGCATGAACGTCTCGGCCGATTTCGCGCGCTTGCTCTATCGCGAGGCCGCCCCGGTCTTCCCCTTCCGCCCCGATTGGCACCGCTTCGCCGCCTTCATCGTGCTGAAGGCGCCGGACATCCCCTCGATCCTGTTCGAAGCGGGATATCTCACCAACCAGACGGACGCCGGCTACATCCAGTCCGCCGAGGGCCGCCGCCAGATCGCCGAAGGCATGCGCCGCGCGATCGAGGCCCATTTCGCGCGGAGGTTTCTTGAACGGCCCCAGGGCTGACCGCATCCGGCTTGGTATCCGCG
>DATINU010000140.1:0-12666 GCA_035473955.1 Allosphingosinicella sp. | reverse complement strand
GGCGTCGCCGCTCTTCAGCAGGGCCGTCCGGACGAGGCGCGGGAGAAGCTCGATCGGGTCGCCGCGACGGGCCGGGCCAATGCGCAGATCTGGCTGATCCTCGCGACCGTCTGCCGCGACCTCGACGACGCGCCGGCCGAGGAGGCCGCGCTCGACAGCATGCTCGCGCTCGAGCCGCAGGCCGTCAGGGGCCTGATCATGAAGGCCGATTGCCGGCGCAAGGCGGGCGACGAGCGCAACGCCTCCTTTCTCTACAAGAAGGCCCTGCAGCTCGCCGAGGGCCAGAACGTCCCCCAGGGGCTGCTCACCGAGCTGGAGCGCGCCCAGCGGGCCGCGACGGACCTCGACGCGCGCTATGCCAGCAGCCTCGACGAGAAGCTCGCGGCGCGCGGCTTTCCGGCGGCGGAACGGAGCGCCCGCTTCCAGCAGTCGCTCGACATCATGGCGGGCCGCAAGCGGATCTACCTGCAGGAGCCGAGCGCCTTTTATTATCCCGAGCTGCCGCACATCCAGTTCTTCCCGACCGATTTCGACTGGGTGCCGGCGCTGGAGGCCGCGACGGACGCGATTCGCGAGGAGCTGTTGGGGGCGCTGGCCGGGCAGATGGATGCCTTCCGCCCCTATATCCAGTCGGAGGCGCACCAGCCGCGCGCCCACCCCCTGCTCGACAAGCAGGATTGGAGCGCGCTCTTCTTTTGCGAGAACGGCAAGATTTCCGAACAAGTGCTCGCACGCTGCCCGCGCACCTGGGAAGCGGTTCAGGCGGCGCCTTTGCCCTGGGTCGGCGGCTCCTCGCCGACCGTGATGTTCTCGCTCCTGAAGCGGGGCACGCGGATCCCGGCCCATACCGGCATGCTCAATACGAGGCTGGTCTGCCACCTCCCCCTGATCGTCCCGCCGCGCTGCGGCTTCCGGGTCGGCAACGAGGTCCGCGAGTGGCGGGAGGGGAAGCTGCTCATCTTCGACGATACGATCGAGCACGAGGCCTGGAACGAGAGCGATCAGGACCGGGTGGTGCTGATCTTCGACATCTGGCGGCCCGAGCTCGGCGAGGAGGAGCGGCGCGAAGTCTCCGCCTTCCTCTCCATTTCCGAGGTTCCGCAGGACAAGGGCGGCTCCTGACCGCCGGAATAATTTCCCAATTCGGTACCCGGCGGCGCGATGCCCGTTGCGCGGAGCCGCGGCGAAAGAGCCCGTTGCTGCAAAGTTGGGCGGTTCGCCGATCCCGCATTGCAGCAATCGGCCGCCCATGGTCTGCTCCCGTCGCCCATGATTCGAAAACACGAGGGGGAAGGAACGATGAAACTTTTGTCCATGGCTCTCGCCGCGGCCAGCCTGACGGCGCTCAGCGCCTGCGGCGGCGGTAGCGAGAACAAGGCCGCCAATACGGCCGCCGAAGACGTCAACGTGGTCGCGGAGGACAATCTCCTCGACGATTCGCTGGCCGGCAATGTCGCCGGCAACGAGGCGGACGCGAACGCGGTCGATGCGAATGCCGCCGCCGGCAACGAGGCCGGCAACGTTCAATAATCTCTACGCCGCTGAGGTCTCCCTAGGTTGAAGCGGATGACTGGCCCCCGGGAGCTTTTCCGGGGGCCTTTTCATTGCGGCTTCGTCATTGCGGTTTCAGGGGGAAGGCGGTGGTGTGTTTCACCCGCTCCATGGCGAAGCGCGAGGTGACGTTTTTGAGCGGCACCTCGGCGATCAGGCGGCGGTAGAAATCGTCATATTCGGCCATCGAGCCGACCGCGACGCGCAGCAGATAATCGACGTCGCCCGCCATCCGGTAGACTTCCATGACTTCGGGCATGGCCGCCACGGCGGCCGCGAACCCGTCCAGCCAGCCCGGCGAATGATCGGCCGCCTCGATCTCGACGAAGACGGAGATGCCGAGGCCCACCGCCTCCGGATCGAGGATCGCGACGCGCCGCTCGATCACCCCCGCCGCCTCCAGCTTCTGGATGCGCCGCCAGCACGGCGTCTGCGACAAATTCACCCGCGCCGCCACCTCGGCGACGGGGAGCGACGAATCCTCCTGGAGGATGGCGAGAATCTTGAGATCGGTGCGGTCCATGGCCGCGATCATGGCCGAATTGGCAGGATCTTCCAATATGGCGTTTGCAGGAGGGCGATCGGAGCAGGAATTGCTCAATCGCCGCTTCGTGCCCGGCTTGACTTGAAAGCTGCCGCCCACTAGGTGGCCCCTTCGCTTTTTCAGCAACAGCACGACCAGAAGAACAGGCAGGCGTTCCAGGCCATGAAGATCCGCAACTCCTTGAAGTCCCTCAAGTCGCGCCACCGCGACTGCCGCGTGATCCGCCGCCGGGGCCGCACCTACGTCATCAACAAGACCAACCGCCGCTTCAAGGCGCGCCAGGGCTAAGGTGCCCGTCAAGGCCGTCGTCTTCGACGTCGGCAACGTCCTCTACGGCTGGGATCCCGACGCCTTCCTCGTCCGGCAGGTCGCCGACGACGCCGCGCGGCTGCGGCTGATCGAGGAGGCGGACCTCTACGGCTGGCACGACACGCTCGACGGCGGCCGTCCCTATGCGGAAGCCGCGGCGGAGCTCAACGAGAAATTCCCCGAATATGCGGCCGTGATCGCGGCCTGGAGCGACCGCTTCGGCGAGACGATCACCGGCCCGGTTCCGGGCACGCACGAGATCGTCGCGGAGCTGGACGCGCGTGGCGTGCCGCTCTTCGCGATCACCAATTTCTCCGCCGATTTCTGGCCGCCCTTCTTCGAGAGGGAAAAGGCCTTCTTCTCGCGCTTCCAAAACATCGTCGTCTCGGGCGAGGTGAAGCTCCTGAAACCCGATCCCGCCATCTACTGGCTCGCGCTCGACCGCTTCCGCCTGCGCCCGGAGGAGGCTTTGTTGGTTGACGACCGGCAGATCAATGTCGACGGCGCCCTGGCGATCGGCATGCAAGCGCATCTTTTCACCGATGCGGCAAACCTTTGCGCCCGGCTTCAGGCCGAAGGCCTCCTCTAACTTCTCTTTTCCTCCGCGGTCTCTGCGTCTCTGCGCGAAAAAAGGATGGTTCACGCAGAGGCGCAGAGTTCGGGGAGAAGAAGGGGTTGCAGCTTCGCTGACGTGAAGAGGGGAACGGGTGCCGCGCTCGGGCTTTGTTCCGGCCATGAGACAAAGATGGCCTGAAAAACTTTGGATCGTTCGCCATGGACAGAGCGCCGGCAATGTCGCGCGCGATGCCGCGCATGAAGCCGGCCTCGACGTGATCGACATCCAGCAGCGCGACGTGGACGTGCCGCTGTCGGATCTTGGCCAGGAGCAGGCGACTGCGCTCGGCCGCTGGTTCGCGGCGCTGCCGGAGGGCGAGAAGCCCGAGGTCGTGCTTGCGTCGCCTTATGTGCGCGCCCGGCAGACCGCGAAGGCGATCTGCGAAGCGGGCGGCGTGGAGGAGACGGCGCGCCAGCCGATCATCGACGAGCGCCTGCGCGAGCGCGAGTTCGGCGTGTTCGACCGGCTGACCACGAACGGCATCCGCCAGAAATATCCTGACCTCGCCGAGCACCGCGCTTTGCTCGGCAAATTCTACCATCGCGCGCCGGGCGGCGAGAGCTGGGCCGACGTGATCCTGCGCCTGCGCGGCGCGCTCGATACGATCAGCCTCCACCAGGCCGATCGGCGCGTGCTGATCGTCTGCCATCAGGTGGTGGTGCTCTGCCTGCGCTATATCCTGGAAGAGATGGACGAGGCGACGATCCTCGCCATCGACAAGGACGGCGAGGTCGTGAATTGCGGCGTCTGCGAATATGATTTCCAGCCGGACGACGCGAAGACCTGCGTGCCGAAGCTGGTCCGCTACAATTTCGCCGCGCCCTTGATCGAGCAGGCGGCGCCGGTCACCGCCGAGCCCGACGCGATGGTGGCGACGCGATGAGCGAGCCGAGGACGCTCGACCGGCGCCTGCTCCGCGATTTTCCGCTGCCGCCGCTTCCGGAGGACGGTGACAAGGAGGATCGCGGCCGCGTGCTCGTCATCGCCGGCGGCCGCGAAGTGCCCGGCGCGGCCATCCTAACCGGAATCGCCGCGATGCGGGCCGGCGCGGGCAAGCTGCAGATCATCACGCATGAAGATGTCGCGATCGCCGTCGGCGTGGTCGCGACCGGGGCGCGGGTCATCGCCGGTTTCGCCGATGGCGGCGCGCATATCGGCGATTCGCATGCCGTCGTGATCGGCTGCGGCATGGATCCGGGGGCGGAGGTCGATACGCTGGTGGCCGGCATTCTCGAAGCCGGCGGGACGATGCCGCTGGTCCTCGACGCCACCGCGCTTCGCTGCCTCGAAGGCCTGGAGCGGGAGGTGCGCGGCTGGGAGGGCGGGGCGATCCTGCTGCCGCACAGCCGGGAAATGGCTGCGTTGCTGGCATGCACCCCGGAGGAAATCGAGATCGACCCGCTCCACGCCGCCCGCCGCGCCGCCGAGCGCTACGGCGCGGTGACGCTCGCCAAGGGCCGCTTCAGCTTCATCGCCGCGCCGGACGGCCAGGCCTTCCGCTTCGAGGGCGGCGGCGTCGGCCTCGCCACTTCGGGCTCGGGCGACGTGCTCGCCGGGCTGGTCGCGGGCATCGCCGCGCGCGGCGCGGATCCGCTGACCGCGACCCTCTGGGGCGTCTGGCTGCACGGCGAGGCGGGGCGCATGTTGACCGACGAGATCGGCCGGGTCGGCTTCCTCGCCGATGAGCTGGCCACGCGCGTCCCGGGGCTGCTGGCGAGCGTCTAGCCCTCTTTGTGCCGGTCGAGCTCGTCGCCGATCAGGCGGGCGACATGGACCACGTTGGTCGATCCCGGCACGCCGAAGGGGACGCCGGCGGTGACGATGATCCGGTCGCCGCTCTTGCCGAGCCCGTGGCGGAGCGCCATCCGCTTCGCCTTGCCGACCATTTCCTCGAAGCTGTGCACGTCACGGGTGCGCACGGCATGCGCGCCCCACAATATCCCGAGCCGCCGCGCGGTCTTGAGCGAGGGCGTCAGCACCAGCAACGGCACGGTCGGCCGCTCGCGCGCCACCCGCCGCGCGGTCGAGCCCGAGCTGGTCATGCAGACGATCGCCGAAGCGCTGACCGTACGGACCATGTCGGCGGCCGAGCGGGCGATGGCGTCGTTGGTGGTCGCGTCGGGCAGGGTCTCGGTGAAATGGACGCGGGCATAATGGGTGGGATCGTCCTCGGCGCTGGTCGCGATCCGGTTCATCATCTCCACCGCCTCGCAGGGGAACTGGCCGGATGCGCTCTCCGCCGAGAGCATGATCGCATCGGCGCCGTCATAGACCGCGGTGGCGACGTCGGAGACCTCGGCCCGGGTCGGCGAGGGCGAGGTGATCATCGATTCGAGCATCTGCGTCGCCACCACTACCGGCCGCCCCATCCGCCGCGCCGCCTCGACGATCCGCTTCTGCAGGGGCGGCACCTCCTCGGGCGGCATTTCGACGCCGAGATCGCCGCGCGCGACCATCACCGCGTCCGCCAGCTCCAGGATGTCCTCGAGCCGATCGATCGCCGCCGGCTTCTCGATCTTGGCGAGCAAATTGGCCTTGCCGCCGATCAGCCGCCGGGCCTCGGCGACGTCCTCGGGCCGCTGCACGAAGCTGAGCGCGATCCAGTCGACATGCTGTTCGAGCGCGAAGGCGAGATCGGCCCGGTCCTTCTCCGTCATCGCGGTCAGCGGCAGTACCGCGTCGGGGACGTTCAGGCCCTTGTTGTTGGAGATGATGCCGCCGACCTCGACCTTCGCCTCGATCCGCTCGGCGCTGGCCTTGACCACGCGAAACACAAGCTTGCCGTCGTCGACCAGGATGCGGGTGCCGGGCCCGACGCCGTCGAAAATTTCGCGGTGCGGGAGGTGCGCCCGTTTGTCGTCGCCGGGCTCGTCGTCAAGCTCGAAGACGTAGCTCTGGCCGTTCCTGAGCTCTGCCTTGTCGCCCTTGAATCGGCCGACGCGCAGCTTCGGCCCCTGCAGGTCGGCGAGGATCGTGGTCGGCCGGTCGAGCTCGCTTTCCAGCGCCCGGATCGCCGCGATCCGCCGCTCGTGATCGGCGTGGCTGCCGTGGCTCATGTTGATCCGGAAGGCATCGGCACCGGCCTCGACCAGGCGGCGGATCATCGCCGGCGAATCCGACGCCGGGCCGAGCGTCGCCAGGATCCGCACCTTGCGGCTGCGGGGGCGGAAGCGGCTGGTCTCCTTGGTCGGCATGAAAGCGGCAATAGCCGCTCGCCATGACAGTTCAACCCGTGAGGCCGCGCTCCTCCATATAGGGATTGGTGAAGACCGCGCGGTCGGCGGGATCGGGCAGCAATTGTGCCCGCGCGGCGCGCCAGGCGTCGAGATTGCCGCCATAGGCCTTGGTCAGCCGGTCCTTGGTGTAGGCGTTCACCTTGCCCCAGTGCTGGGTGTAGGGAATGTTGTTCTGCTCGAGCGCCGCCGCCGCCTTGGCGAAGAAGGCGACGCTCTGGTCGTTGAAGATGCCGTCGAGACTGACCACCATCGTCATCGGGAAACGGTTGAAGGCGAGCAGGGCAGGCGAGCGCTTGACGAACCGGCAACCGAAGACAAGCGGGGCCGGGACGGCCTTGATCGCCGCGTCGAGCAGGTCGAGCGTCTTCAGCGCATCCGGCAAGGCCACCGCGACGCTGCCGCTGCCGACCTTGAGCTGCGGCGCCTTGTAGCCGAACATCTCGCCGCGGGAGAGCGTCTTCGGCTTCGTATCGATTGTCCCTTGGGCGAGTTTGAAGAAGGGCGGGATCAGCCCGGGAAAGCTATTCAGCACGTTGCCGATCAAACCGAGGCTGTCATAGCCGGGCCCGACCTTGCCCTCCTTCAACTCGTAATCGGGGACATGGCCGGCCTTCCACCCCTCCTCATACATGGCGTTGATCATCGCGTCCTTCGAATGCGGGTTGATCACCACCTGCAGGAAATTGAGCGCGCCCTTGCCCTTCAGCTTGGGGTGAGTTTCCGGGTCGAGCGTGGCGATCAGTTTGCGCAGATCCTGATCGACCGCGACCGGCGCGTGGGTCTCGCCCCGCAGCATGAAGCGCTTGCGGGTCTCGATCACCACGCCGTGGATCACGCCCATCGCGCCGAACGACATCACCGCGGCGTCGAACAAGGCGTCGTTGCGCACCAAATCCGCGCCGATCGCCGCGGCGAAGGCGGGCTTCAGCACCCGGTAGGAGTCGCGTTCGAGCATGATCTGCTTGTCCGGCCCGGCGAGCAGGTGGATCGCGACGATATGATCGTGCAGCGCGCCGAAGGCGAGCGCGGAGCCGTGCGTCCCGGTCGACGTCGCGCCGACGATGGTCTGGCCGTTTGCCGCGCCGCTCGTCCACAGCGAGCGCTGGCATGCGTCGCTTTCGACCGTCTTGTTGACTTCGGCGATCAGGATTCCGCACTGAAAGAAGAAGAGGCCGCTCCTGAGGTCCGCGTCGCCTTTGTAGCCGGGATCGAGATTGCCCTCCTTGATCCGGAACCAGTGTTTCAGGCGGCTGGTGTCGAGCATCACCCCGTCCGTCACGCCCGCGCGCGACAATGACCAGGCGCTGCCCGCCGCGCGCAGCCGGGTCTTGCGCTCCTTTGCCGCCTTGATCGCGATCTGGATGTCCTTGACGCTGCCGGCGATCACCTTCGCCGAATCCGTGCCCGCTGGCGGAAAGGGGGTGTAGACGCCCTGGATCGCCTGGCTGACCGTCTTGTGCCAATTGTCCCAGACCGGCGTCGCGGCGAATTTCAGCGTCGGAGTCTCGGGCCAGGCCGGCATCTCAACCCCCTGCGCCGGTGTCGATCCCGTTGCCCTCGACGGCGGGCTCGGTCGCGCAGAAATAGTGGATGGTGGCCGGCGCATACATGCCGAGCGTGACGAGGCCGAGCATCCCCTGGCCGAGATTGCGCGTCACCCGCACCATGGCGAGCTGCTCGCCCGGCCCGCAATCGAGCGCGACCGCCTGCGGCGGGCTGGCCGCGGTGCCGCCCGCGATCGAGGCCTGCGCCTTGCGGTGCGGCTGCCCGGCATAGCGCGGCTCGGCGGCGACGATGAGATATTGGGCACAGCCGCCGGTCACGGCCAACAGGCAACAGGCGGCGGCGCGTTGCAGCTGCTTCATGGCTTCCCCCATTCCAGCATGGCCTGGAGCTTAGGTGTCGCGCGCGGAAGCGGCTGTGGGATTTGCCACAGTGCCGCTTGAGGCGGCGATGCCGAATGCGTAGAGCCTCGCCTTCAAATCCGAATCCCAAGGAGCATCAATTGGCGGAAGGAAGCATCGCGGCCGACGAACTCAGGCTGCTGATCGAGCGGATCGAGCGGCTCGAGGAAGAGAAGAAGGCGATCGCGGACGACGTCAAGGACGTCTATGCCGAAGCGAAAGCGCGCGGCTATGACGCCAAGATCATGCGTCAGATCGTGCGCCTCAGGAAAATGGAGACGCACGACCGCCAGGAAATGGAGGCGATCCTGGATACCTACAAGGCCGCTCTGGGCCTCGCCTGATCGGGCAGGAGCCGGCCGTCATTGCGAGCGCAGCGAAGCAATCCAGAACGGACTTGGAGCGAAACTGGATTGCGTCGTCGCTTCGCTCCTCGCAATGACGATGACGGATATGAAAGGGTGAGCGGCGATGGCCGGCCACAGCAAATATAAGAACATCATGTACCGCAAGGGCGCGCAGGACAAGAAGCGCTCGGCGATGTTTTCCAAGCTCGCGCGCGAGATCACGGTGGCGGCGAAATCCGGCCTGCCCGATCCCGACGCCAATCCGCGCCTGCGCGCCGCGGTCAACGCGGCCCGCGCCCAATCCATGCCCAAGGACAATATCCAGCGGGCGATCGACAAGGCTTCGGGCGGGGACGCGGAGAATTACGAGGAGATCCGCTACGAAGGCTTCGGCCCGGGCGGCGTCAGCCTCGTCGTCGAGGCGCTGACCGACAACCGCAACCGCACCGCGACCAACGTGCGCACCGCTTTTTCCAAGAATGGCGGCAATCTCGGCGCTTCGGGCTCGGTGACGCACGGCTTCTCCCGGCTCGGCTTGATCGAATATCCGGCGACGGCGGGTGACATGGACAAGGTCTTCGAGGCGGCGATCGAGGCCGGCGCGGAGGACGTCGAATCGAGCGAGGAAGGCCACGAAATCTGGACCAGCGTTGACGATCTCCACGGCGTCGCCCGCGCGCTCGAAGGCGCGCTCGGCGAGGCGGAGAGCGTCAAGCTCGCCTGGCGCCCGGTCAACGCGGTCGATGTCGCCGAGGGCGATGCCGAGTTGCTCATGAAGCTGGTCGACACGCTCGAAGAGGATGACGACGTGCAGACCGTCTGGGGCAATTACGAATTGTCCGATGCGGTGCTGGAGAAGCTCGGCTGAAAGTAAGCCCCGCCCCTTCAGGGGAGGGGACGGGGGTGGGGAAGACGTGCGAGCCGAGCCACAACTTCGAGTAAGGGCTCGGCGGATGCGGGGCGAGCCGACGGAATATGAAAAGCGGCTCCGGCGATGTCTCTCCAACGCACAATTGGGTGGATACAAATTCCGAAGACAGGCTGCGATCCCGCCTTTCATTGCCGACTTCTCTTGCCTGACCAAGGGGCTGATCGTCCAAGTGGACGGTGAAACCCATATTGCGGAGGCAGACGCGAAACGCGAGGCTCTCCTGCCCAAGCGCGGCTTCACGACAATTCGCTTCTCCAATGACGAGGTGCGCGACAATATGGACGGCGTGCTGATCGCCATCGTCGAGCGCCTGAGCAAATTGCCTGATCGGCGGCGCGCCGCACCCGCTTCCCCCACCCCAAACCCCTCCCCTGAAGGGGAGGGGCTGGCATGATCATCATCGGCCTCGATCCGGGCCTCGCCTGTACCGGCTGGGGGGTGATCGCCGCCGAGGGGAACCGCCTCACCCATATCGCCAACGGCCAGGTCCGAACCGACGCCAAGGCTCAGCTCGCCGCCCGGCTGGTCCGGCTCGAGGAGGAATTGGGCCGCGTGATCGAGGCGTATGTTCCGATCGAGGCGGCGTGCGAGGAGGTCTTCCTCAACGAGAATCCGCAATCGACGCTGAAGCTCGGCCAGGCGCGCGGCGTCGTGTTGCTGGCGGCCGCAAGGCGTGGGCTGCCGGTCGGCGAATATGCGGCGCGACTGGTCAAGAAGGCGTTGGTCGGCACGGGGGCGGCGGAGAAAGCGCAGGTTCACGCCATGGTGCAGCGGCTGCTGCCGAGGGCGACGATAGCCGGCGCCGACGCCGCCGACGCGCTGGCGGTGGCGATCACCCATGCCCATCATCTCGCGACCGCGCGCCGGGTCGCCTGAACTTTCGCTTTCCTACAGACGGTTGTTCCGCTTATGTCCCAAACGTGACCTCCTTCCCTCCTTTTTTGGACCCCATGCCGCGGCCGGAACGGAAGGCGCGAGCGAGGATGTTTTTTTTCGCTATGGGAGCCGAACCTTCGGAAACTTCCGGCGAGTCCGACGCATGATCGCGAGGCTGCGGGGCCTGCTCGATTCGTTCGGCGCCGACCATGCGGTGATCGATGTCGCGGGCGTCGGCTACCTGGTTTCGGCCTCCAGCCGCACGCTCTCCTCGCTCGGCGCGATCGGCGACGAAGTGGTGCTGCACACCGAAATGCTGGTCGCCGAGGATTTCATCCGCCTGGTCGGCTTCGCGACCGCCGCGGAGCGCGACTGGTTCCGCCTGCTGACCTCGGTCCAGGGCGTCGGCGCCCGCGTCGCGCTCGGCATCCTTTCGGCGCTGTCCGCTGACGAAATCCACCAGGCCGTCGCCAGCGGCGACACCGCGATGATCGGCCGCGCTCAGGGCGTCGGCCCCAAGCTCGCCCAGCGCATCGTCCACGAATTGAAGGACAAAGCGGGCAGCATCGCCCTCGGCCCCGGCGGCCCCGCCATCCCCGCCGGCAGCCACGCGCAGGACGCCCTCTCGGCACTCGCCAATCTCGGTTTCCGCCCGGCCGAGGCCGCCGCCGCCGTCGCCAAGGCGGAGGCGGAGGTCGGGCCCGACGCCGGCCTTGATCTTCTGGTCCGGACTGCGCTCAAGAAGGCGGCGAAGTGACCGATCCCGACCGCCTCACCACGCCCGAGCGCCGTCCCGAGGATCTAGACGCCGCCTTGCGCCCCAAAACGCTCGACGAGTTCGTCGGGCAGAAGGCGGCGCGGGAAAATCTGCGGGTGTTCATCGAGGCCGCCAAAGGCCGCGGCGACGCGCTCGATCATGTCCTCTTCTTCGGCCCGCCGGGGCTCGGCAAGACCACGCTGGCGCAGATCGTCGCGCGCGAGCTCGGCGTCGGCTTTCGCGCAACCTCGGGGCCGGTGATCGCCAAATCGGGCGATCTTGCCGCCCTGCTCACCAATCTCGAGGATGGCGACGTCCTCTTCATCGACGAGATTCACCGGCTCGCGCCCGCGGTCGAGGAGATCCTCTATCCGGCGATGGAGGACCGGATGCTCGATCTGATGATCGGCGAGGGACCGTCGGCGCGCTCGGTGCGGATCGATCTGCCCAAGTTCACCCTGGTCGGCGCGACCACGCGGCAGGGGCTGATCACCACCCCCTTGCGCGACCGCTTCGGCATTCCGGTGCGGCTCAATTTCTATTCGGTCGAGGAACTGGAGCAGGTGGTGCGCCGCGCCGCCGGGCTGCTGGGCCTCGCGCTGACCGAGGATGGGGCGAAAGAGGTCGCGCGGCGCTCGCGGGGCACGCCGCGCATCGCCGGCCGGCTGCTCCGCCGGGTCCGCGATTTCGCGCAGGACGCGGGCGATGCGGAGGTGAACGCCAAGGTCGCGGATGGCGCGCTGACCCGGATGGAGGTCGACCAGCTCGGCCTCGACGCGATGGACCGGCGCTACCTCTTGATGATCGCCGACATCTATCGCGGCGGCCCGGTCGGCGTTGAGACGCTCGCCGCCGGCCTTTCCGAGCCGCGCGACACGATCGAGGAAGTGATCGAGCCCTATCTCATCCAGCTCGGCCTGATCGCGCGGACCGCGCGCGGCCGGTGCCTCAACGGCCCGGGCTGGACCCATCTCGGCTTGCCGATGCCCAAGGGACAGGCAGGCCTGTTCGACGCCGAATGAAGGAGCGGACGATGAAGAGGATGCTGGCGATTCTTGCGTTCACGACCCTCGGCGCGGCAGCCCAGCCGCCCGCCGCGCCGCCCGCGAGCGCGCCTCCGGCGGCGGCGTCAGCTCCCGATTACGCGCAGGCCGAAAGCTGGATCTGCCGGCCCGGGCGCCAGGACAGCTGCGCGATGCCGCTGGCGACGACCGCGCTGGAGACGAGCGGCTATGGCGCGGCCGAACCTTCGGCGCCGGCCGCCGATCCGCCGATCGACTGCTTCTACGTCTATCCCACCGTCTCGCGCGATCCCGCGCTCAACAGCGACATGGATATCGGCCCCGAAGAGCAGCTGGCCGCCGTCGTCCAGTTCGCGCGCTTCGCCAGCCTCTGCCGCCCCTACGCGCCGCTGTATCGCCAGGCGACGGTCCGCAGCATCGGCGCGATGTTCATGGGGCAGGATCCAATCCCCATCTTCAACCTCGCTTATGGCGACGTGATCGCCGCCTGGCGCCACTATCTCGCCCACGACAATCGCGGCCGGCCCTTCGTCCTGATCGGCCACAGCCAGGGCTCGATCCACCTGATCAAGC
>DATINU010000139.1:0-14224 GCA_035473955.1 Allosphingosinicella sp. | reverse complement strand
AGCGGCTCGATTCACTTCCATTGTATCGACTGGCGACATTTGTCCGAGATGCTAGCGGCCGGCGAAGTCGGCTACTCCGAACTCAAGAACCTCTGTGTCTGGTCGAAAACGAACGGCGGCATGGGCTCGCTCTACCGATCGGCGCACGAGCTGGTGCTAGTTTTCAAAGCCGGCACAGGCGCCCATATCAACAATGTCGAGCTCGGCAAGAACGGGCGCTACCGAACGAATGTGTGGAGCTACGCCGGCGCGAACACCTTCAGCGCAACGCGCGACCACGACCTTCAAATGCATCCAACCGTAAAGCCCGTTGCTTTAGTCTACGACGCCATCCTCGATTGCTCGCGACGGGGTGATATCGTTCTCGATCCGTTCGCAGGTTCGGGAACGACGCTGGTCGCGGCGCACAAGGCCAAACGCCACGGTTACGGCATCGAGCTGGACCCGCTCTATTGCGACGTAATCCTGCAGCGGCTGCAAAGCCTGTTCGACTTGCAGCCGGTGCTCGGCCAAGACGGCCGGACCTTCGCAGAAGTCGCCGACGAACGGATCGCCTCCCACCAGGAGGAACCGGCATGAGCGATACGACAAAAAAGCCGGTCGGCCCTGCCCGCCCGCCCAAAGAGCACCAATTCAAATCCGGAAAGTCGGGAAACCCTCGAGGCCGCCCGTCAAAGCGCCTGCCCTTACTGGTGCCGAGCGAACTCCGCCGGATATTTCTTGCGGCGCTCGACGAACCGGTGGAGGTCACGACATCCAGGGGATTGCGAAAAATGAGCACGTTCGAGGCTCTGATGCCCAATCTCATCGCGTCAGCTGCGCGAGGAAATCCAACCGCTTTGAACCACTTTATGAGAATGGTAGCACCGGCGCTGAATGATCGGATGGAAGCCCATCCCGAGGTCTGGTTGGCCGAATTTCTCAGGTCCGAGCTCGAAAAGCCCGGTGTCGAACCTGGGACCGTCGATCGAAAGCTCGTCAGCACCCAGATCAAGGCGACCAAAGGGAAATATTGAAATACTCGGGCTCCTGCAAGGGAGCCCGATTCCTCGCGACGCCGATCGCAGAGCGAATCGTCGATCAGGCGAGCGATCCCGTTCATAACTGTACGCCACCATACCGGGTTGGAGGTCTGCCGCATGATCAAGCGTGCGGCTTGGGGTGCGCTCGCCTGTTCTCTCGAATTCGCCTCCCTGTTCCGGAGAAATACTCTCCCTGTTAGCTGTTCGACATTCGTCTACTAATTGGCGTTTTTCCGCCCTTCAGTGCCAAATATCCCATTCGGAAAATCGGATAACAGGGGAAAGGGAGATCCGAACCCTAGAAAGTTGGTACATCGAATCTGAATGGTACTGCTGCCTACGGCCGCAGAGGAAATGGGCCGAAATAGCGTCTTTCGGGTCCGCATCTGAGTCTCTGCACTACCGGACCGAACTGAAAGCGCGCGAATTTGCGCCGAAAATCGGCCAATTCTCCATTTATCTGAAATACTTAGGACTGGGTGGCGGAGCGGGAGGGATTCGAACCCTCGATACGGTTTTGCCGTATACTCACTTTCCAGGCGAGCGCCTTCGACCACTCGGCCACCGCTCCGCATGCTCAGGAAAGGGCCCTCTAGAGGGGGGCGGCGCCTAGATCAACGCTTCGATCCGCTCGGCAAGGGCGGTGTCCTTCGCCGTGACGCCGCCTTCGCTGTGGGTCGAAAGGAGGATATCGACCCGGTTCCAGACGTTCGACCAATCGGGGTGATGATCGGCCTTTTCGGCCTCAAGCGCGATCCGGGTCATGAACGCGAAGGCCGCGCCGAAATCGGCGAATTTGAAGCTCTTCGCGATGCCGTTCCGGCCGGCGTCGTAGGTCCAGCCCGGCAGGCCGGCGAGCGCCTCGTTGCGTTCCACTTCGCTCAGCATGGCTTCCTCCATCGCCCCTCGCCCTCTATGTCCCACGTCGATGGGGACGGGTCAAACCTATGCGCCGGACGCCGCCGCGATCGAGCGGCTAGCGGAGGCCGCGATCGCCGGGCTGCCCGGGCGCTTTCGCCGCCATCTCGGCAATGTGGTGCTCAGGATCGAGGAGTTCGCCGATGACGAGGTGCTGGCCTCGCTCGGCATCGAGGATCCGTTCGATCTTTCCGGCCTCTATTCGGGCCGCAGCCTCGACCGGCAGGACAGCTGGGTCTCGGGCGAGCTGCCCCCGATGATCCATCTCTACCGTCGCCCTTTGCTCGACGAATGGGCGGAGACCGGGGTCGCCCTCGAAGCGTTGATCACGCATGTCATCGTCCACGAGGCGGGCCACCATTTCGGCTTCTCGGACGAGGAGATGCATGCGATCGAGGAGCAGGCGCCTTGAGCCTGCTCCGGCTCGACGGCGTCGCCTGCCACCGCGGCGGGCGGCCGCTGTTCGAGGGGTTGAGCCTGACACTGGGGCCCGGCGAGGCAGCGCTCGTCACCGGGCCGAACGGGATCGGCAAATCCTCGCTGCTCCGCCTGGCGGCCGGGCTGCTGCGGCCCGCGGCGGGGACGGTGGAACGCGCCGAGGCCGCGCTCGCCGACGAGCAGCTCGCGCTCGACGAGCGGCAGCGGCTCGCCGCGGCGCTCGGCTTCTGGGTCGCGGACCCGGCGGCCGGGATCGGCGCGATGGGCCTGGCGCCGCTCGCCGGCGTGCCGGTCCGGATGCTTTCGACCGGGCAGCGCAAGCGCGCGACGCTGGCCCGGGTGATCGCCAGCGAAGCGCCGCTCTGGCTGCTCGACGAGCCCCTGAACGGGCTCGACGCCGACGGCCGCGACCGGCTCGAGGCGGCGATGGCCGGCCACCGTGCCGGGGGCGGCGCCATCCTCGCCGCCAGCCATCAGCCGCTCGCCCTCGACGGCGCCAAGTCGGTGACGCTCGGATGAGCACGCTGATCCTGCGCGAGCTGCGGCTGGCCGCCGGCGGCGGCGCGGCCTTGCTGCCGCTGGTCTTCTTTCTGCTGGTCGCGACGCTCTTTCCCTTCGCCGTCGGCCCGGACGGCGCCCTGCTGGCGCGGACCGGCGGCGGCGCCCTGTGGATGGCGGCTTTGCTGGCCGCTTTGCTCCCCGTCGACCGGCTGGTCGCGCCGGACCGGGCGGCGGGCGTGCTCGACCAGCTCGCGCTCAAGGGCCTCGGCGAGGAGAATATCGCGTTCGCGAAGCTGATCGGCCACTGGCTGAGCTTCGGCCCGCCGCTGATGCTTGCGGCCTTGCCCGCGGCGGCGCTGATGAAGCTGCCGCAGGACGTGTTGACCCGGCTCGAACTCGGCCTTCTGATCGGCACGCCGGGCCTTGCCGCCCTCACCATCGGCGTCGCCGCCCTGACCGCCAGCCTCCGCCGGAGCGGCGCCCTCGCGGGGCTCTTGCTGCTCCCGCTCGCGGTGCCCCTGCTGATCTTCGGCGCCGGTTATGTCGAGCGCGGCAACGAAGCGGGAGCGCTGCAACTGCTTGGCGCCGTTTCGCTCTTGTTGGTCGCCGGTGCGCCTTTCGCGGCGGGTGCCGCGATTCGGGCCGGCCGAGACTAGCGACTCCAGCGCGCGAAGATCGCGGTGGGGAGGAGCAGGCCGCGCGCTTCCTCGCGGACGGCCATGTCGCCGCATTCGACGGTGCCGCCGAGGTCGCCGAGCGCCTGCTTCAGCAGCTCTCCGATCGCCAGCGCGGACATGCGGACCGCATAGACGGTCAGCACCAGGAAGCTGCTCTCGGCGTCGAGCAATTTGCGGCAATCGGCGATCAGCCCCGGCAGGCCCTCTTCCAGCCGCCAGACCTCGCCCTCCGGGCCGCGGCCGAATTTGGGGGGATCGAGGATGATGCCGTCATAGCGCCGCCCCCGCCTGACTTCGCGCGCGGTGAATTTCGCGGCGTCGTCGACCAGCCAGCGGATCGGCCGCTCCGCCATGCCCGAAAGCACGGCATTGGCCTTGCCCGCCTCGACCGACTTCTTCGAGGCATCGACATGGGTGAGCCGCGCCCCTTTTGCGCTCATCGCCAGCGTGCCGACGCCGGTATAGCCGAACAGGTTCAGCGCCTCGCTGGCATCTCCGGATTCCTTTGGGCCCAGCCGTTCCCGCATCCAGACCCATTGCGGCGCCATGTCCGGGAAGAAGGCGAGATGGCGAAACGGCGTCGTCTGCGCCCGGAAGCGAACCTCTTCCCAGGACAAGTCCCAGCCTTCGCGCGGCACCGGCCGGGCGAATTGCCAGCGGCCGCCCCCCTCTTCGTCGGAGCCTGGAATGAACTCGCCGTCCGCGTCCCACGCCTCCGCGGCGGGCGCCCACATCGCCTGCGGCTCGGGCCGGATGAAGCGATACGGGCCGTAGCGCTCCAGCTTCCGCCCGCCGCCCGAATCGACCAGGCCGTAGTCGGCCCAGGGCTCGGCGATCAAAACCCCCAACCCGTCATCCCGGCGAACGCCGGGATCTCCAGCCGAAAGGTCTCGGCCAGTCTCCACGAGACCCCGGCCCTCGCCGGGGTGACGGCCTGTGGGGGCCGTCATGCCGCCTTGGCGAGCTTGCCGCCGACGCTGGCGACGGCGCGCGGGCCGGCGAGCATCCGCGCCCCGGCGGCGCGAACCTCGTCGAGCGTTGCCGCGTCGAGCCGGGCGACGATCTCGGCGGGCTCGACCAGCCGGCCCTCGCGCAGCAATCGCGTCGCGACGTAGCTCGCCTGGCCCCAGCAGCTTTCGAGGCTCATCATCATCCCCGCCTTGGCGAGCGCGCGGGCGCGACTCAGCTCCTGCGGGGTCAGGCCGGCGGCGGTCCCGGCGAGTACCCGCTCGGCCTCGGCATGCGCCCAGTTGAGCTGGTCGCTGGCGCAAGCGAGATAGACCCAGAACATTCCGCAGTCCGAGAAGCTCTGCGCGCCCGCGGACACGGTATAGGCCAGCCCCTGCTCCTCGCGCAGCGCCTGGAACAGGCGCGAGGAGGCGCCCGTCCCGGCCACGTCGGCGAAGAGCTGGGCGGCATAGGCGTCGGCGTCGCCCCAGGCGGGCGAGGGCATGGCGAAGGCGAGATGGGCCTGCGTGCCCTTGCGCCGCTCGGCGCGGCGGCCGCCGCCGAAGCGGCCCGGCTCGGAAGCGAGCGCGTCGGTCGGCTTCATATCGCCCAACGCGGCCTCGGCGAGCTCGACCAGCCGGTCATGCTCGAGCTTCCCCGCCGCGACCAGGATCAGCCGTCCAGGCGCATAATGATCGGTCAGCCAGGCGTGCAGATCGTCCACGTCGATTGCCGCCACGCTCTCCTCGCTGCCAAGCACGGAACGCCCCATCGCCTGGTCGGGAAAGGCCGCCTCCTGCAAATGATCGAAGACGAGGTCGCCGCCGATGTCGCGGGCCTCCCAGAGTTCCTGGATCACCACCTTTTTCTCGAGCTCGAGATGCTTCGCCTCGAAATGCGGGCGGCGCACGAGATCGGCGATCAGGCCGACGCCGAGCGGCAGATCGGGGCTGAGCAGGCTGGCGTAGAAAGCGGTCAGCTCCCGGTCGGTCGAGGCGTTGAGATCGCCGCCGACATCCTCGACCGCCTCGCTGATCTCCCGCGCGGAGCGCCCGCCCGCGCCCTTGAACACCATATGCTCGAACAGGTGGGCGAGGCCGTTGCGCTCCGCCGCCTCGTAGCGCGAGCCCGTCTCGGCATAGAGGCCGACGGCGATCGTCTCGACGCTCTGCATCGGCCGCGACGCGACCCGGAGGCCGTTGGCGAGGGTGGTGAGCTGCATCATGCGCGGCGCGCCTTACGCGTTCAGGGCTCCGGCGGCAATTCGCGCCGTCGCCGCCCCCTCAGCGCCAGCCAGTAGATGACCGCCGCCGCCGCGGCGAAGAAGAACCATTGGGCGGCGTACAGGCGGTGGTTGTTGGGCACCGCATCGATCGTGGCCGGGGCGCTGGCGGCGAGCGGCGGCGTCGCGCTCGCGGCGGTGAGGATGATCGGGCCGCCTTCGTCGACCACGCTCAGCCGCCCCGCGACGATGCCGGAGAGCGAAAGCCTGCGCGCCGCATCGGGCCGCTCCGCCCAGCCGGCATTGACCCTGATCCGGCCGGCAAGTCCGGCCGCGCCGGGGCGGCAGGGGATGACATAGACTTGCCCGACCCGGTCGCCCTCGGCGCTGCGCCCGGCATGAATGTCCGGTTCCGCGTTCCGCGCGTCGCAGGTGATGAGCGCCCGGCGGAAGGACAAGGGCGGCAAATGCGTGCGCCCGTCGAGCAGCGGATCGAGATCGACCGCGGGCATGCTCGCCGCTGTCGCATATTGGGCGAGGAGGCCTTCCTTCCATTCCGCCCTCCGCAGCTGCCAGATGCCGAGCGCGATCATCGTCGCGACCGCGCCGGCGACGACGATCGTCGGGATGAGCGGCCAGCGCCTCATTCGCCTTCCTGCAGCCGCCCCTCGCGGGCGCGGTGGCGAAATTCGAGGGCGAGCAAGAGGCCCTTGGCGAGCCGAAGCAGGCCGACGGTCAGGATCGCGGTCAGCGGTACCCAGAGGATCGCGTGCAGCCACCAGGGCGGCGCGGCGCTCAATTCCAGCGCGATCGCCAGCGCGACGACGATTCCGCCGACGATGAAGATCAGGAAAGCCGCAGGCCCGTCGCCGACGTTGAAGCCGGCGAAATCGAGCCCGCAGGCCCGGCATTCGGGCGCGAAAGTCGCGAGGCCGGCGAACAGGCTCCGGTTGCCGCAGCGGGGACACAAGCCCTTGAGCGCGGCCTCGGCGGGCGCGGGCGCCGTCACCTTATCAGTGATATTCGGCGCCCCAGCCGCCCCACAGGTAGATGCAGAGGAACAGGAACAGCCAGACGACGTCGACGAAATGCCAGTACCAGGCGGCCGCCTCGAAGCCGAAATGCTGCTGCGGGGTGAAGTGGCCCTTGTAGGAGCGAGCCAGGCAGACGATCAGGAAGATCGTGCCGACGATGACGTGGAAGCCGTGAAAGCCCGTCGCCATCATGAAGGTCGAGCCGTAGATCGAGGCCTCGGGGCCGACGAACAGGAACGGCGCGTGGTAATATTCATAGGCCTGGATGCTGGTGAAGAGCATGCCGAGCAGAATCGTGCACCACAGGCCCCTGATCAGCCCCTCGCGATGGCCGTTGATCAGCGCGTGGTGGGCCCAGGTGACGGTGCAGCCCGAGCAGAGCAGGATCAAGGTGTTGAGCAGCGGGAAGCCGAACGGATCGAGCACGTGCGTGCCCTCGGGCGGCCAGACCCCGCCGACCGCCTCGACCGTCGAGGGGAAGAGCGAGGCGGCGAAATAGGCCCAGAACCAGGCGACGAAGAACATCACTTCCGAGGCGATGAACAGGATCATGCCGTAGCGCAGGTGCAGCTGCACGATCGGCGTGTGGTCGCCCTCATGCGCTTCCTTGATCACGTCCACCCACCAGGAGAACATGGTGAAGGCGATCCCGATCGTGCCGGCGACGATGATGTAGAGGCCGTAAGGCAGATCGTGCATCCAGCGGACCATCCCGGCGAAAAAGACCAGCGCCGAGATCGCGCCGACCAGCGGCCAGATGCTCGGATTGACGATATGATATTGGTGGGTCTTCGCGCCGGCCATGTGCAGATCCGTTCTTGCGTGGTTGGCCGTCCTCTAGCTGCCGCTGGCGGGACGGTCCACTGGGTAAAAGGTGTAGGAAAGCGTGATTTCGGTGATCTCGCGCGCGTCGGGATCGTCGAGGATCCGCGGGTCGACATAATAGACCACGGGCATGGAAACCGTCTGGCCCGGCCGCAGCGTCTGCTCGGTGAAGCAGAAGCACTGGATCTTCACGAAATATTGCCCGGCCTGGCTCGGCGTGACGTTGAAGGTCGCGGTGCCGGTGACCGGTCGGTCGGAGAGATTCCGCGCCTCGTAGAGGGCGATGTTACGCGCGCCGATGGCGATGTCGCGGCGATGGTCGCGCGGCTGGAAGGACCAGGGCAGCGAGGAGGCGTGGTTGGCGTCGAAGCGGACGCTGATCGTCCGTGCCGTCGCGCCCGGCGCCTGGGTGCCGACCTGGGTGGTGCCGGCGAAGCCCGTCACCTGGCAGAACAGCCGGTAGAGCGGCACGCTGGCGAAAGCGAGGCCGGTCATCGAGCAGACCAGCAGGCCGGCGAGCAGGGCCGTGCGCGTGTTCCGGTTCACGAGGCGAGGCCCATCTTGGCGATGGTGATCGCATAGACCAGCACCACGAAGGCGGCGAGCAGCAGCGCCATCACGATTGCCCGGCCCTTCTGCCGGCGGCGGATCTCCTCGTCGGACGGCGTCATACGACCAGCCATTTGTCGGTCACCAGCGCGCCGAACACGGCGAACAAGTACAGGATCGAGAAGGCGAAAAGACGCTTTTCGGGCTTCATCCCTGCGGGCTCGGTCGCGCGATTCATCAGTACGGCGAGCGAGAGCGCCAGGAAGGCGAAGCTGAGCACCGAAGCGGCAATGCCGTAAAGGGCGCCGGTAAGGCCGAGCGGCCAGGGCGCGACGGCCGCGACCGCCATCGGCAGGGTATAGAGCATGATCTGGATTCGCGTCGCCTTCGCCCCCGCGACGACCGGCAGCATCGGCACGCCCGCATTCGCATAGTCCGAACGGACGAACAAAGAGAGCGCCCAGAAATGCGGCGGCGTCCACAGGAAGATCAGGGCGAACAGCAACACCGGCAGCGTCGCCACGTCGCCGGTCACGGCCGCCCAGCCGATCAGCGGCGGGAAGGCGCCCGCGGCGCCGCCGATGACGATGTTCTGCGGCGTCCGCCGCTTCAGCCACACCGTATAGACCAGCACGTAGAACAGGATTGAAACGGCCAGGATCGCGGCCGCGAACCAGTTGGTCGCCACCCCCATCAGGAGCACCGAGAAGAAGGAGAGGCCGACGCCGAACTGCAGCGCCGCCTCTGGGGCCATCCGCCCCGCGGGGATCGGGCGCGAACGGGTGCGCTTCATCAGGGCGTCGATATCCGCCTCGTACCACATGTTGAGCGCCGCCGCCGCCCCCGCGCCGAGCGCGATGCAAAGGATCGCGGTGAAGCCGAGCACCGGATGGATCGGCACGGGCGCGACAAGCATGCCGCACAGCCCGGTGAAGACGACGAGCGTCATCACCCGCGGCTTGGTGAGCGCCAGGAAATCCCGCCAGTCCGCCGGGAGGGCGGTCGCAGGTGCTTCGATCGCAGCCGTCGTCACTTCAGCCCTCAATCCACCTTCGGCAGCGTCTCGAACTGGTGATAGGGCGGCGGGCTCGACAGCGTCCATTCGAGCGTCGTCGCGCCTTCGCCCCACGGATTGTCCGGGCATTTCTTGCCGGCGATCCGCGACCAGATGATGCCGAGGAAGAAGAAGGCCATGCCGGCCGCCATGATCGAATAGCCCCACATGCTAGCGATATGGTTCCAATATTCATAGGCGTCGGCATAATCGGGCACGCGCCGCTGCATCGCCTGCAGGCCGAGGAAGTGCATCGGGAAGAACAGCACGTTCACGCCGATGAAGAACAGCCAGAAATGGAGCTGGCCCAGCACCTCGTTATATTGCTTCCCCCACATCTTGCCGTACCAATAATACCAGCCCGCGAAGAGCGAGAAGACCGCCCCGAGGCTGAGCACGTAGTGGAAGTGCGCGACCACGTAATAGGTGTCGTGCATGATCGTATCGACGCCCGCATTGGCGAGCACGACGCCGGTGACGCCGCCGACCGTGAACATGAAGATGAAGCCCAGCGCCCACATCATCGGCGTCTCGAAGCTCAGGCTGCCGCCCCACATGGTCGCGATCCAGGAGAAGATCTTGATGCCCGTCGGCACCGCGATCACCATCGTCGCCGCGGTGAAGTACATCTTCGTGTTCACGTCCATGCCGACCGTGAACATGTGGTGCGCCCAGACGACGAAGCCGATCACGCCGATCGAGACCATCGCATAGGCCATGCCGAGATAGCCGAAGACCGGCTTGCGGCTGAACGTCGCCACCACCTGGCTGACCATGCCGAAGCCCGGCAGGATCATGATGTAGACCTCCGGATGGCCGAAGAACCAGAACAGGTGCTGGTAGAGGATCGGATCGCCCCCGCCCGGCGCGTCGAAGAAGTGCGTGCCGAAATTGCGGTCGGTGAGCAGCATCGTGATCGCGCCCGCGAGCACCGGCAGCGCCAGCAGCAGCAGGAAGGCGGTGACCAGGATCGACCAGACGAAGAGCGGCATTTTGTGCAGCGTCATCCCCGGCGCGCGCATATTGAAGATCGTGGTGATGAAGTTGATCGCGCCTAGGATCGAGCTGGCGCCCGCGAGGTGCAGCGCGAAGATCGCCATGTCGACCGAGGGCCCGACCGAGCCCGAGGTCGAAAGCGGCGCATAGACCGTCCAGCCGACGCCGGCGCCGAGCCCGCTGCCGCCCGAGACGAAGGAGGAGCCGAGCAGCATGATGAAGGCCGGCGGCAGCAGCCAGAAGCTGATATTGTTCATCCGCGGGAAGGCCATGTCCGGCGCGCCGATCATGATCGGCACGAACCAGTTGCCGAAGCCGCCGATCATCGCCGGCATCACCATGAAGAAGACCATGACGAGGCCGTGGGCCGAGATCAGCACGTTCCACAGGTGGTGGGCCTCGTCGATCGTCGCCTCGGGCATGCCGAGCAGCGCATGCAGCCAGTTCGCCCAGGTGCCCAGATATTGCAGGCCCGGCTCGGCCAGCTCGGCCCGCATCAGGCCGGAAATGCCGCCGCCGATGATCCCCGCGATCACCGCGAAGATCAAATAGAGCGTGCCGATATCCTTGTGGTTGGTCGACATGAACCAGCGGACGAAGAAGCCCGGCTTGTGATCGGCCTCGTGATGCGCCGCATGCGCCTCATGGGCTTCGAAATGGGCGGCGTTGGCAGTGGTGTCGGTCATGATCTCGCCGCCTTAATTGGTGGGTGCTGCTTGATTGGTGGTGGCCGGCGTCTCCGTCGCCGCGACGGTGTTGCCGGTCTCGGTCGCCGGTGCGGGCGCGGCCGGGGGTGCGGCGGCGGGCCGCGCGCCCGGCATGTGGCCGCCGCGCGAGGCGATCCACTGGGCGAACTGCTCGCGGCTCACCACTTCGACCGCGATCGGCATATAGCCGTGGCGGGCGCCGCACAGCTCGTAGCAGACGCCGTAATAGACGCCCGGCCGGTCGGCCCGGAACCAGGTCTCGTTGAGCCGGCCCGGGACCGCGTCGATCTTCACCCAGAAAGCGGGAACGCCCCAGGCGTGGATCACGTCGTTCGAGGTGATGATCATCTTCACCACCGCGCCGACGGGGACGACCACCCGGTTGTCGACCGCGAGCTGGCGCGGCTCGCCGGTGCGGGCGACTTCGGTGTCCGGGATCATGTTGGAAACGAAGGTCACGCCGTGATCGGGATATTCATATTCCCAATACCATTGGTTGCCGATCGCCTTGACGGTGAGATCGGCGCGCGGCGGATCGTACTGATGGGCGAGCAGCCGGATCGAAGGCACTGCGATCGCCACCAGGATCAGCACGGGCAGCAGGGTCCAGACGATCTCCAGCGTGGTGTTGTGGGTGTTGCGCGACGGCGTCGGATTGGCGCCGCGGCGATAGAAGATGATGACCCAGGCGAGCAGCCCCAACACAAAGACCGAGATGATCGTGATCGTGATCATCAGCAGCGTGTCGTGGAACCCGCGGGCTTCCTGACCGATCGGGCTCACCTGCGTCTGCAGGCCGTAGGCGCCATCGGTCGGCTGGCCGATATGCTCGGTCGGCCGGGTCCGCTCGGGCGCGGCGACGGGGGCGGCGGCATTGCTGTTCGCGGTCGCCGTTTCGCTGGACGCGGCTGGCGCCGGGGCGGCGGCCGGAGCGGGGGGGGTAGAAGGCGCTTGGGCGAAGGCGGCGGCGGGCGCCAGGCCGAACGCGGCGGCAATGGCGAAAAGCTTGAATAAGGTCTTCATCTGGGCCCCTGTGATCCGCCCTTCCGGACGGCTGGATTCGAGCGCCCGGAGGCGCTTGCGGGCGCCTTATAGGCAGGGGAGAGAGGTGGCTCAAGCATGTTCCCGCAGGGGTGAACGCTTGAAGCCCCGGTCCCCGTTCCCTATCAAATGATAGCGGCATTTCACTTGCGGGGACGATCGATGACCGAAGCCGAGGTCCTGGCCGAATTCCGCGCCGCCGGCGCGCTGCTCGAGGGGCATTTCATCCTCTCCTCGGGCCTGCACAGCCCCCGCTATCTGCAATGCGCCCGCGTGCTCATGGATCCGCAACGCGCGTCGCGGCTGGCCGAAGCGATTGCGGCCTCGATCCCGCTGGCGGTCCGGGAGGAGATCGATATCGTCGTCTCGCCCGCGATGGGCGGCGTCATCATCGGCCATGAAATGGGCCGCGCGCTTGGCGTCGAGGCCCTGTTCGTCGAGCGGCCGACGGGCAATTTCGAACTGCGCCGCGGCTTCCACCTCGGGCCGGGTCAGAAGGTGCTGCTGGTCGAGGACGTGGTCACCACCGGCCTTTCGTCGCGCGAGGCGATGACTGCGATCGAGAATGCGGGCGGCGAGGTCATCGCCGCCGCCGCGCTCGTCGATCGCTCGAACGGCACGACCGATCTCGGCGTCCCCTTCTTCCCGCTGCTCCGCCTCGACGTGCCGGCCTACGAAGCGGACTCGCTGCCGCCCGAGCTCGCGGCGCTCGCACCGGCAAAACCCGGCAGCCGCGCGGCATGACCGGCCCTGCCCGGAAAGCGCCGATCTTCCACCTCTCCTTCCCGGTGCGCGATCTGGAGGAGGGACTGTCCTATTATACGCGGACTTTTGGCGGAATCCCCGGCCGCCGCGAGCATGACTGGGCTGACATCGCATTGTTCGGCGCCCAGCTGACGCTGCAGCACGTGCCCGGCGATGTGCTCGAGCCGATGCCGCGGTCGCGTCATTTCGGCGCGACTTTGGGCTGGAGCGAGTGGGAGGCCCTCGTCGGCACGCTGAGCGACTTCGTGGAGCCGCCCCGCATCGACCACCAGGGCACCGAAGGCGAGCAGGCCAAGGCGATGGTGCAGGACCCGAGCGGCAACCTGATCGAGCTCAAGGCCTACCGGCAGCCTGCGACGATACTCGGCCGGCTGGCCGGAGGATCGCTGCAATGACCCTGCGCCTCGGCGTCAACATCGATCATGTCGCGACAATCCGGAACGCGCGCGGGGGCGCCCATCCCGATCCGGTTCGCGCCGCCTTCGCCGCGGCGCAAGCCGGGGCCGACGGCATCACCGCCCATTTGCGCGAAGACCGGCGCCACATCACCGACGCCGATGTCGACGCGCTGATGGCGTAGCTCGAAATCCCCCTAAACCTCGAAATGGCGGCGACCGAAGAGATGCTCGCCATCGCGCTCGCCCACCGCCCCCACGCCGCCTGCATCGTCCCCGAAAAGCGCGAGGAGCGCACCACCGAAGGCGGCCTCGACGCCGCCGGCCAGCACAATCATCTGGCCTATTACGTGGACAGGCTCGGCGCCGCGAACATCCGGGTCAGCCTGTTCATCGAGCCCGATCCGGCCCAGATCGAAGCCGCGATCCGGCTCGGCGCCCCGGTCGTCGAATTCCACACCGGCCGCTACGCCCATCTGGACGGCGAAGCGCAAACGGCCGAACTCCGCCGCCTCGCCGACGCCGCCGCGCTCGCGGCGAAGAACGGCATCGAGCCCCATGCCGGCCACGGCCTGACCTTCGACAACGTCCTGCCCGTCGCCGCCATCCCCCAGCTTGCCGAATTGAACATCGGCCATTTCCTCGTCGGCGAGGCGATCTTCACGGGGTTCGAGGCGAGCGTGCGCCAGATGCGCCAGTTGATGGACGAGGCTCGCGGGTGAAGAAAAAGACGACCCTCACCCCGCCCTCTCCCGCAAGCGGGAGAGGGAGAGACACATCGGCGCGCCCCTTCTCCCGCTTGCGGGAGAAGGTTGGGATGAGGGTCTTTCTGTGATCATCGGCTTGGGCTCCGACCTGTGCAATATCGAGCGGATCGCCAATTCGCTCGAACGGTTCGGCGAACGGTTCGAGGCCCGCGTGTTCACGGCCGTGGAGCGCGCCAAGGCCGAGCGTCGCCCGTTCACCCGCGCGGGCACCTATGCCAAGCGCTTCGCCGCCAAGGAGGCCTTCTCCAAGGCGGTCGGAACCGGGTTCAAGCGCGGCGTCTACATGCGGGACATCGGCGTCGTTAATCTTCCCTCGGGGGCACCGACGCTACAGGTAGCGAACGGCGCGAAGGCCCGGCTCGACG
>DATINU010000138.1:0-3263 GCA_035473955.1 Allosphingosinicella sp. | reverse complement strand
GCGACCCAGGCGACGGGCTTGAAGCCTCTGGCGATCATCTCTCTGCTCCTTCTTCATGGTCCCAGGCGGGCGCCTGGGTGCGGCGCGCGGCGCGGAGCGTCGCGGAGCGCGCGCGGGGATTGCGGGCGAGCTCGGCGGTGCCGGGGCGCACCGCCTTGGCAACGGCCTCGAACGTAGGGGCCGGCCCGGCTTGCGCGCGGGCCGGCAGGTGACGCGAGCCGGCCGGGAGAGCGCCGCTGCGCGCCTTCAAGAAGCGCTTTACGATCCGGTCTTCGAGGCTGTGGAAGGTGACGACCGCGAGTCGCCCGCCCGGGGCCAGCACCTGTTCGGCCGCCTCGAGCCCGTCCTCCAGCTCCGACAATTCTTCGTTCACATGAATCCGGATCGCCTGGAAGGTCCGCGTCGCCGGGTCCTTCTTCATGCCCGGATGAGCCCCGAGCGCCTTGCGGACCACGTCGGCGAGCTGGCCGGTCCGCTCGATCGGCCGCGCCGCGACGATCGCGCGGGCAACACGGCGCGACTTCGGCTCCTCGCCATAATGATAGATGACGTCCGCCAGCTCCGCCTCGTCCGCCTCGTTGACGAAATCGGCGGCGCTGCGGCCTTCCTGGCTCATCCGCATATCCAAGGGCGCGTCGGCCTGGAACGAAAAGCCGCGCTCGGGCCGGTCGAGCTGCATGGAGGAGACGCCGATATCGAGCGTCACCCCGTCCACCTCATCCACCCCGCGCGCGGTCAGCGCCTGACGCATCCGGCCAAAGCGTTCCGGCACAAGCGTCAGGCGCTCCCCGCTCGCGGCCAGGTCTTCGCCATACCGGATCGCGTCGGGATCGCGATCAAAGGCGAAAACGCGGGCCGCGCCCTTGGAGAGGATGGCCTTCGTATAGCCGCCCGCGCCGAAGGTGCCGTCGACATGCGTCTCGCCAGGGGCGACGGCGAGCGCATGGACGACCTCTTCGACGAGGACGGGAATGTGCGGGGCTTCGGTCATTTCGCCGGCCCCTTGCGGAGATGATATTCGGCGAGGTCGCGCAGCCCCTCGTCCTGCTTCTGCTCGAGCGCGGTCTTCGGATCCCAGATCTCGAAGCCGTCGCCGAACGCGACGAACAGGGCCGCGTCGGTGATCCCCGCACGGTCGCGGAGATAATCGGGCAGGATGACGCGGCCGCTCGGATCCCAGGAGACCTCGGCCGAGCTCATGTAGATGCCGCGGTTGCGGGTGATGAAGCTGGTCTTGTCACCGCGCTCCAGCTCGATCCTTTTCTGCGCCTTGAGGTCCTGGTCGACCTCATCCTCGGTGCCGCGGTCGTAGCAGACGATGCAGGGCGCGCTCGGATGGCGCGACATCATGATGTCGCGGCCGCCGCCCCTCGCCTCGATCGCCTGGCGATAGGCGGCAGGCACCGACAGCCGACCCTTCCGGTCGACATTGCTCAGGCCATGCCATTTGAACCTTTGCCCCGCCACTTCGGCCCCGCTCTCTCAGGGCGCACCTCTCCCGTCCGCGGAAACGCCCTTCGGCGCCCCCGCGTCGCTTTGGACACAAGAGGAGAATCGCCCCTTAACTCAGAGGATGTGGATTAGCAGCGATGCCACGGCTTGAAAAGGGATTTCATGCCATTTTTGGGGAATTCATGCCCTATACTCGGTACCGTTCGCTCTTTTATCTTGCCTCGTTCCCCTTTTAATCCTCTTCCCGTTCGATCTTCGGGCCTGTGGATAAGCACGTGAATTTCCTCATCATCTCTGCGCCGGCTGAGTCGCGGGCGGCGCCGGCGGCGCTTGCTGCGGCGCGGCCGCGTTGACGTCCGAATCGCCCGGGGTCAGCTTCATTGTGGCAAGCGGATCGGCGGCCGGCTCGGCCGGCGGCGCGGCGGGCCCGGCGCCCTTTTGCTGCTGTTCAATCGTGTTCGGGGTGATCGGAGCCTCGTTGGACGGCCGGCGCACGAACACCGCCGCCAGCAGCACCGCCAGGAAGACGAAGGCGAGGCCAGTCAACCCGATCCGCACCCGCTGCATCCGCCGCTTACTCCCGCCTCGAAACCATCCTTGGAATAATCCAGCGGCAAGCCTTTGTCGAACCACACCTTCGTCGAAGCCGGCGCGCGTTTCGTCGAAACCGGACGCCGCCTCTGGCAAGCGGCGCGCAATTTGACGCTTGACGATATTTGCGGCGCCCGCGAAGGAAAGCCTATGAACAAGCCCCTCCTCCTTGCCGCAGCGGCCAGCGCGGCGGTCTTCGCTCTTTCCGCCTGCAACAACCAGCCCGAGATGGTGAACGACCTCCCCGACCCCCAGGCCGAGGAACTCGCGAACCGCGCGCCAGTCCAGGCGCCGCCGATGATCACCAGCCAGCGGCAGTATCGCTGCGCCGACAACAGCCTTTACGTCGTCGAATTCTACAACAACAATACGGCGACGATCCGGGTCGGGAACGCCCAGGCGGCCGCGACCATCCTCAACGCCGGCGAAGGCGGCGCCCCGCCCTACACCGCCGAAGGCTATTCGCTGAGCGGCAATGGCGAGCGCGTCACGATCAACGGCAAGTCCTGCCACACCTGAGCCGCGAGGCATCCGATTTCCAAGGCCGGTCCGGACCATCCGGGCCGGCCTTTTTCGTGGGCTAGGCGCGGCTGAACCGGCTCGCTAGGAGCCCCGCCATGCCCGACTCCCCGATCACGCCCGAAATCGTCGCCGAGCACGGCCTTTCTCCCGAGGAATATCAGCGCGTGCTCCACACCATGGGGCGTGAGCCGAACCTCACCGAGCTCGGCATCTTCTCGGTCATGTGGTCGGAGCATTGCTCGTACAAATCCAGCCGAGTCCATCTCAAGAAGCTGCCGACGGCGGCGCCCTGGGTGATTTGCGGCCCCGGCGAGAATGCGGGCGTGATCGACATCGGCGACGGCCAGGCGGCGATCTTCAAGATGGAGAGCCACAACCACCCGAGCTACATCGAGCCCTATCAGGGCGCGGCGACGGGGGTTGGCGGCATCCTGCGCGACGTCTTCACCATGGGCGCGCGGCCGGTCGCCAATCTGAATGCCTTGCGCTTCGGGCGGCCTGACCATCCCAGGATGCGGCACCTGATCGCCGGCGTCGTCGCCGGGATCGGCGGCTACGGCAATTGCGTGGGCGTTCCCACGGTCGGCGGCGAGGTCAATTTCGACGCGGCCTATGACGGGAATATCCTCGTCAACGCGATGACCGTCGGCGTCGCGAGGACCGACAAGATCTTTTACTCGGCCGCCACCGGCATCGGG
>DATINU010000137.1:0-2765 GCA_035473955.1 Allosphingosinicella sp. | reverse complement strand
CATACTGATCGGAGGCAATGCCGATACGCGAGGCAAACGGCCCGAGCAGATCGGCGGCAATGAGGACGTGAGATGCCTTAGCGCTCCCGCCATCAGGCTGCGTATGGACGTGGACGAAAACGTAATCGATTTCAGGACCGTACGCGATGCCCTGGTTGACCGGGATCGTCCAAGGCGTGGTCGTCCAAATGACCGCGTGCGAGCCAGCCATGTTTGGCAGTGGCCCCTCAACGATCTCGAACGCCACGTCGATCTGCGTCGAGGTGATGTCCTCATATTCGATCTCGGCCTCGGCCAGCGCCGTCTTCTCGACCGGCGACCACATCACCGGCTTGGCGCCGCGGTAGAGCTTGCCGGCCATGGCGAATTTCAGCAGCTCGCCGGCGATTACCGCTTCGGAGGCATAGTCCATCGTCCGGTAGGGATCGTACCAGTCGCCGGTGATGCCGAGCCGCTTGAACTGCTCGCGCTGCACGCCGACCCAATGTTCGGCATAAGCGCGGCATTCGGCGCGGAACTCGCGCGGGGGAATCTCATCCTTGTCGCGCTTCTGCTTGCGATACTGCTCCTCGATCTTCCATTCGATCGGCAGGCCGTGGCAGTCCCAGCCGGGGATGAAGGGCGCGTCCTTGCCGAGCAGGGATTGCGAGCGGATGATGAAGTCCTTGATCGTCTTCATCATCGCGTGGCCGATATGGATGTCGCCATTCGCGTAAGGCGGCCCATCGTGCAGAATGAAGCGGTTCCGGCCCGCGCGGGCGTCGCGGATCTTGCCGTACAGATCCTCCTCCGCCCAGCGCGCGAGGATGGCCGGCTCCTTGCTCGCGAGGCCGGCCTTCATCGGGAAGTCCGTCTTCGGCAGGAAGACGGTGGAGCGGTAATCGGGTTTTTCGGACATTGGCGGGGGGCTTAGCGGGGAAGAGGGGACATGGAAACACTCCCGTCATGCTGAACTTGTTTCAGCATCCATGAACACGGATTTCGGATCATCGCCCTCACCGTGTTCATGGATTCCCGATCAAGTCCGGGATGACGATTGCAGGAGATGGCGTGCCCTTTCGGCATCAGCCGCGATCTGCGCCTTCAGCGCATCGAGGCCGTCGAACACGGCCTCGTCGCGGAGGAAGGAGAGGAGCGAGACCTCGATCGCCTGGTCGTAGAGATCGCCGTCGAAATCGAAGAAATGGGCTTCGAGCAGCTCCTTCGGCGGATCGAACATCGGCCGGGTGCCGAGATTGGCGACCCCGTCGAGCAGGCGCCCGTCCGGCAAGCGCCCGCGCACCGCATAGACGCCGAAGCGCGGGCGCAGATATTTGCTCAAGGAGACATTGGCGGTCGGATAGCCGAGCTCGCGGCCGCGCTTGTCGCCATGCTCGACCACGCCCTCGATCGCGAAAGGTCGGGTGAGAAGCTGCGCCGCGAGCGCGCAATCGCCCGCCTGCAGCGCCTCGCGGATCCGCGAAGAGGACACCGCCTCGCCGCCGTCGCGGACCGGCGCGACCGCGTCGACCGAGAGCCGGTTGGCCTGGCCGAGCAATCTCAGCACCTCGATATTGCCGCCCCGGCCCTTGCCGAAGGTGAAATCCTCGCCCGTCACCACGCCGGCCGCGCCGATCCGGCTGACCAGATAATCGGTGACGAAATCGGCGGCGTCGACGCCGGCCAGCTCCGCGCCGAAATGGAAGACCAGCATCGCATCCGCGCCGGCCGCGGCGAACAGCCGCTCGCGCTGGTCGAGCGTGGTCAGCCGGAACGGCGGCAGATCCGGCTTGAAGAAGCGCACCGGATGCGGATCGAAGGTCGCGACCAGCACCGGCCTGCCCTCGGCGCGGGCGCGCGAAACCGCGCGGCCCACCACCGCCTGGTGGCCCTGGTGAAACCCATCGAAATTGCCAAGCGCGACGATGCCGCCGCGATACGCGTCCGGAACCGCCGAGCCCCCGTCCAGGCGCTGCATGGCCAAGCTATAGGAAACAACGGCTGCGCGGACAATTCGGCGCGAAACGGCTATGCAGGAAGGCGGGAGGGCCGCCATGCCGAACGAGTATAGGACGCCGGGCGTCTATATCGAGGAGATCGGCGCGCTGCCGCCCTCCGTTCCCGCGGTCGAAACGGCGCTGCCCGTCTTCCTCGGCTATGTCGCCGAAGCCGAAGCCTATGGCGAGCCGGTGCCGATTGCCTCGCTGGTCGAATATGAGCGATTGTTCGGCGGTCCGCCGCCCGAGGGCGAGGCGGAGCAATGGCGGCTTCATGAGGCGATCCGGCTCCATTATGCCCATGGCGGCCAGAGGGCGCTGGTGGTTCCGCTCGGGGCTCGTGACGAGGCCGACCCGGCCGATGCGGCACCCTTTCATGCGGCGCTGGACCGGATCGGGCGAGAGCAGGGGCCGACCCTGCTGCTCGCGCCCGATGCGTTGCTGCTGCCGCGCGACTTTTATCACGGCGTCGCCGCGGCGATGCTCGAGCTTTGCGCCGCGCTCGGCGACCGGATGGCGATCCTCGATATTCACGGCGGAGACGATCTTGCGATCGGCACGCCGGCCGACAGCGCTCCGCTGATCCGCGCCTTCCGTGATGCCGTGGCGCCGCTCGGGCCGGCGCTGAGCTACGGCGCTGCCTATTATCCATGGCTCGTCGCGCCGGATGGGCGGCGGATGCCGCCCGGGGGCGCGATGGCCGGCATCTATCGGCAGATCGACGACAGCAAGGGGGTCTGGAAGGCACCGGCCAATGTGGTGCTGGACGGCGGCGCGGTGGCGGCGCCG
>DATINU010000136.1:0-2181 GCA_035473955.1 Allosphingosinicella sp. | reverse complement strand
TTGCTGTTCGCGCCGTCGACCAAACCGCTCGATCTGTTCGAGCCGGCCCGCAAGGGCAAGGTCAGGCTCTACGTTCGGCGCGTGTTCATTGCCGACGACGCCGAGCTGTTGCCCGCCTACCTGCGGTTCATTCGCGGCGTGATCGACAGCGAGGACCTTCCACTCAATATCTCGCGCGAGATGCTGCAGAACAATCCGCAGCTCGCGCAGATCCGCAAGGCCGTCACCGGCCGCGTGATCTCCGAGCTGGAAAATCTGAGCGAGAAGGAGCCGGAGGCCTTCGCCAAGATATGGGACGCGTTCGGTCCGGTCATCAAGGAGGGATTGTGGGACGATTTCGAACGGCGCGAGAAATTGCTGGCGTTGGCGCGGTTCACCACCACTTCGGGCGAAAACCGCTCGCTGAAGCAGTATGTCGAGAGCCTCAAGCCGAACCAGACCGAGATCTATTATCTGATCGGCGAAAGCCTCGATCGGCTGAAATCGAACCCGAAACTTGAATCGGCGACGGCGCGGGGCATCGAAGTGCTGCTGATGACCGATCCGGTTGACGCGTTCTGGACCTCGGCGCCGCTCGAATTCGGCGGCAAGCCGTTTAAATCGCTGAGCCAGGGCGACGTCGATTTCGCCCTGATCCCGCTGCTGGAAGCGAAATCCGACGACCAGAAGCAACCCGACGCGGATGAAGCCGCGACCATCGCCGTGATCAGGGACACGCTGGGCGAGCGGGTGTCGGACGTGCGGGCGTCGCAGCGCCTGACATCGAGCGCATCATGCCTGGTTGCGGGCGGACAGGGGCGCGACCGTGCGCTGGAGCGGCTACTCATGCAGCAGAACCGCGCTGCCGTGACCGCGCCGATCCTGGAGATCAACCTGCGTCACCCGCTGGTCGCGGCGGTTTCGACCGCGAAGGATGCGGCCAGGGATTTATCGCTGCTGCTGCTGGAGCAGGCCCAAATTCTCGACGGTGAATTGCCGGAGGACCCGGCCGGCTTCGCCGGCCGGGTGAACCGGCTGGTCCTGCAAGGCCTCAAACCGTAGGCGGCGCCGCGAACCCCGGAGGCAGGTCCCTCCGTATCTGCTACAAGGCTTTTGCAACGGCAACCTGCATCGCGGTGACCATGGCCGAAGGCAGCGAGAGGTTTTACGGCAGCATTCCGGTCTTCCGCGGCTTCGGCAGGCTGATGGACCCGGCGCTGTATTCGCCGTTGCCCGATGATTGGCACATCGGCGTCGCCGATATCGTGGAATCGACCCGGGCGATCGCGGAGGCCCGCTACAAGGCCGTCAACATGGCCGGCGCGGCGGTGATCGCATCGGTCACCAATGCGCTCGATGGGCGCGAGTTTCCATTCGTGTTCGGCGGCGACGGTGCAAGCTTTGCGGTGTCGCCCGGCGATCTCAATCGTGCCCGCGAGGCGCTGGCGGCGACCGCGGCCTGGGTCAAGGACGACCTCGATCTGGTGATGCGGGTGGCACTGGTGCCGGTCGCCGCGGTGCGGTCGAACGGCCTCGATGTGCGGGTGGCGCGGTTCGGGCCGTCGCCCAACCTGTCCTACGCGATGTTTTCGGGGGGTGGCCTCGGCTGGGCCGAAGCCGCGATGAAGCGCGGCGAATTCGCGGTGCCCCCGGCGCCGCCGGGCACCCAGCCGGATCTCACCGGCCTGTCGTGCCGATTCGAGGAAATTCCCTCGGTGCGAGGGCTGATCCTTTCGGTGCTGATCGTGCCGGCCCGGGGTGCCGATCCCATGTCCTTCCGTGGACTGATCGAAGACGTGATCGCCCTGGCGGAGCGCAGCCCGGATGCGGGACGGCCGGTACCGCCGGGGGGACCGCCGCTGCGATGGCCGCCGGCCGGCGTCGAATTCGAGGCGAGGGCGGCACGCGGCGGATCGCTGTTCAAGCGGCGCGCCCGGGTGCTTGCCCACACGCTGTTTGCCTATCTCGTCATGCGCTTCGGCATCAGTGTCGGCGGTTTCGTGCCGAAGACCTACGTCCAGCAGGTGGTGGAGAATTCGGATTTCCGCAAATACGACGACGGATTGCGCATGATTCTCGACTGCACACCGCAATTGGAGCGCGAACTGACGCAGCGCCTCGGGGCGGCCGCCTCGGCTGGGATCGCGCGATACGGCCTGCACCGGCAGGACGCGGCGATGATGACCTGCTTTACCCCTTCGG
>DATINU010000135.1:0-4482 GCA_035473955.1 Allosphingosinicella sp. | reverse complement strand
GGCACTTGATGTGGCTTGTGCCTGCGAGCGCATAGTTCGAACTGAACCGAGGACGAGCCCGCTGCCGACGATGTGCCGGGCGACACCTACGAAGAATAGTCGATCCGGACCTTCGCCGCCGCCGCGGCCGCCAGCGCGCGGGCCTCGTCGGTGGTTTCGCCGCGGGCCAGCGCCACGCCCATCCGCCGGTTCTCGCGGGTGACCGGCTTGCCGAAGATCCGGACATCGCCGCCCAGCGCGAGCGCTTCGCCCAATCCTTCGAACGCGAATTGCCCGGCCTCGCGGTCGGCGAGGATCACGGCCGATGCCGAGGGGCCGTACAGCGCGATTTCGGGGATCGGCAGGCCGAGAATGGCGCGGGCGTGGAGATCGAACTCGCTCAAATTCTGCGAGATCAAGGTGACCATGCCGGTGTCGTGAGGGCGCGGGGAGAGTTCGGAAAAGATCGCTTCCCCGCCCGCGACGAAGAATTCCACGCCGAACATGCCGTGGCCGCCGAGATTGTCGACGACCTTTCGCGCCATCTCCTGCGCCTGGGCCAGTGCGGAAGGCGCCATCTCCATCGGTTGCCAGCTTTCCTGATAATCGCCGCGCTCCTGCCGGTGGCCGATCGGCGGGCAGAACAGGACGCCGTCTTTCGTGCGAACGGTGAGCAGGGTGATCTCGTAATCGAAGGCGACGAATTCCTCGACGATCACCCGCGGCCGGTCGCCGCGCATATTGGCGACGGCATAGGTCCAGGCCGCCTCCAGCTCGCCCTCGGCGCGGACCGTGGACTGGCCCTTGCCCGAAGAGGACATGACCGGCTTGATCACGCATGGCAGGCCGGTGCGAGCGGCGCCCGCGCGCACCTCATCCAGGGTCTCGGCGAAGCGGTAACGCGAGGTTCTGAGGCCCAATTCCCCGGCGGCGAGGGCGCGGATCGCGTCGCGGTTCATGGTCATCTGCGCGGCGCGGGCCGAGGGGACGACGTGCCAGCCCTCTGCCTCAAGCGCGACCAGTTCCTCGGTGCGGATCGCCTCGATCTCGGGGACGATGAAATCGGGCCGGTGGGCTTCCACCGCGGCGCGCAGCGCCGCCCCGTCGAGCATCGAAAAGACCTCTCGCGCATCGGCCACCTGCATGGCCGGCGCGCCGTCATAGGAATCGCAGGCGACGACCTCGGCGCCGAGGCGCTTGGCGGAGATCACGAACTCGCGGCCGAGCTCGCCGGAGCCGAGGAGGAGGATTTTGGCGGTGAAACTCATGGGCACCGCCGGTACAGCCGGGGCCGAGGAGAGTGAAGAGGGATGAGATCGATCGCCGAAGCCTGCCGCGACGTGCTGCTGACGGCGGAGTCTCGCGCCAAGGTGAAGGCGGCGCGGGCGGTCGCGCGGGCGTGGCGGCGGGGTGCGCTCGTCCATGCGTTCGACGTCGCGATGCCGGAGCGGCCGGCGCGGCCCGATCGTCCCGAACTGCTCCCCGCGAACCGGATGCCGAAGCGCGGCAAGGCGGGTTCCGAGCGGAGCCGGATCGCGATGCTGCATGCGCTCGCCCATATCGAATATGGCGCGATCGACCTCGCCTTCGACATGGCCGGGCGGTTCGGCGCCGGGCTGCCGCCCAGCTTCATCGACGATTGGCTCGGCGTCGGCGCCGACGAGGCGATCCATTTCGCCATGCTCGACCGGCGGCTCGTGGCCCTGGGTTCGCGCTATGGCGCGCTGCCCGCGCATGACGGCCTCTGGGAGGCGGCTCGGGAGACGGCGCGGGATCTGCTGGCGCGGCTGGCGCTGGTGCCGATGGTGCTGGAGGCGCGTGGGCTCGACGTAACCCCGGCGACGGTCGCCGCGTTCGAGCGGGCCGGAGATGCCCGGTCGGCGGCGATACTGGGCCGGATTTATCGCGATGAAATCCGCCATGTCGCGGCCGGAACGCGCTGGTTCCTGAGCGGCTGCGAATCTCTTGGAATCCCGCCAATTCCGCATTGGCAAAAGCTCATTCGGGCGCATTTCAAAGGAAGCCTGAAGCCGCCGTTCAACGACTCAGCCCGGGGTGAAGCCGGTCTGTCCCGGGATTTCTACGAGGGGGTTGCCGCCTCAGGATATGTTTAACACTGTCCGCTTCACACGGTCGGGGGCAGTTCCGACAACGCGTAAAGCGGGCTTGCAAAGCCCGGAAATTTCAAGCGGTCGCCTTGGGTGATCGCAGCGGCCCGGTGGGGGCCGGGCGGGGATAATGATGACGACTCTGACGATGACCAACGCCGGCTGGACTGCGAGGTTCCGCAACATCTTCAAGCCGCGCGATATTTTCCTTCACGACGGCAAGAGCTTGCGCCGCTTCACGATCGGCGCTCACGTGCAGATGGCGGCCGCTCTGGCCGCCTTTGTTTTGCTGGCCTGGTCCGCGCTCGCCACCTTCGCCGCGATCGACGCGATGAACGGCGACGTTGCCCGCATGGAGCGGCAGGTCGCCCAGATGCAGGCCGATGTCGATGCGCTCCGCACCCAGACCCGCCAGCACGCCGCCACGCTCGAGCGCCGCCAGCGCTTCCTCGCCACGATGCTCCGCGGCGACGCCACCGCCGATCAGCTCGCCGCGCAGATGCCGGGGGAAACGCATGCTTCCGCCGCCGTCGCCGAGCCCTATGCCCGCGTCGAGGCGATGCAGCGCCAGGCGATTCGGCAGGCCCGCGAGATCACCCGCGGCCGCATCCGTCAGGCCGCCGCCAATATCCGTACCATGGGCCTGAACCCGAACGATTTCGTCCACCCGACCAACCAGGGCGCGATGGGCGGCCCGCTCGAGGAAGTTTCCGAAGGCTCGAACGCCGATCCGCGCTTCCGCGAGCTCTTCACCACCTGGCAGCGGCTGGACCAGCTCGAGCAGGGCGCCGCCGCCATCCCCTCCGCCCATCCGATCCACGATTCGATCGCCTTCACCAGCGGCTACGGCGTCCGCTCCGATCCCTTCCGCGGCCGCGCCGCGATGCATGCCGGGATCGATCTCGCCGGCCCCTACGGCACCCCGATCTACGCGACCGCCGACGGTGTCGTCGGCCGTGCCGAATATAATAATGGCGGCTACGGCAATCTCGTCGAGATCAACCATGGCCAGGGCATCCAGACCCGCTACGGCCACCTGTCGCGCTACGTCGCGCGCGCCGGCCAGCGCGTCCGCCGCGGCGAGCTGATCGGCTATATGGGCTCGACCGGCCGTTCGACCGGCAGCCACCTCCATTACGAAGTCCGGATCAACGGCACGGCCGTGAACCCGGTCCCCTTCATCACCCAGGCCGCGGCGATCGCCAATCTGCGCGGGAACGCGGTCGGCACGCCGCCCGCGGTGGGCGGCCCGGCGGGCGGCCCGGCCAACCCGAACCGCTGAACCTTTCAAGCTAGGGAGAGGCCTCAAGGCCGAAGGCCTCGCCGGCAACGGCGGGGCCTTTTCTCATGGGCTTTAGTGCGAATGCCCTTCCTGCGCGCAATCCGCGCCGGTTTCGATCTGGAAGGTCGAATGGCCGATGCCGAAGCGGGTGGCGATGCCGTGCGCGCAATCGGCGAGGAAGGCGTCGCCCGGAAAGCCGCCGGGCATGACGAGGTGCGCGGTCAGCGCCGATTCGGTGGTGCTCATCGGCCAGATGTGGAGATCGTGGATGCGCGCCACGCCGGGCAGCGCACCGAGATGCGCCTCGACCGCGTCCGGATCGATGCCGCGCGGGACGCCCGCCATCGCCATGGTGACCGATTCGCGCAGCATGTCGACCGAGGCGATCAGGATGATCGCCGCGACGACGAGGCTGGCGATCGGATCGACCCAGAGCCAGCCGGTGAAGAGGATCGCCAGGCCGGCGACGACCACGCCCGCGGAGACGAGCGCGTCGGCGACCATGTGGAGGTAGGCGCCGCGCACGTTGAGGTCGCTCTTGCGGCCGCGCATGAACATAAAGGCGGTGGCGCCGTTCACGACGATGCCGATCGCGGCCACGATCATCACCGTGCCGCCTTCCACCAGATCGGGGATCAGCAGCCGGATGATCGCGTGATAGGCAATGAAGCTGACGGCGACGAGCAGGATGATTGCATTGGCGAGCGCGGCGAGGATCGAAGCGGCGCGCAAGCCGTAGCTGAAGCGGCGGGACGGCGGCCGCTTCGATAGCACCGCGCCGACCCAGGCGACCGCAAGGCCGAGCACGTCGGAAAGATTGTGCCCCGCGTCGGCGAGGAGGGCCATCGAATTGGCCCAGAAGCCGTAGACCGTCTCGACGCCCACGAAGGCAAGGTTGAGCGCGATCGCCGCCGCGAAGGCCCAGCCGTAATCGGAGGGGTGGGGATGATGGTGGTGATGGCCGCCGGGCCCGTGATGCTGATGGCCGTGGGCGTGGTTGTGCGGCGCCAAGGGCCTATTTGCCCCGCTTCGCCCGGTGCTCTTCCATGTCGAGCACGGGATTGGCGTCGCGTTCGGGGAGCAGGCCGAGCCGGCGCGCCACTTCCTGATAGG
>DATINU010000134.1:0-8968 GCA_035473955.1 Allosphingosinicella sp. | reverse complement strand
GGTCTACAATTACCTGAAGGATCTGCCGAACATCGCCGGCGTCCCCGTGCCCTGGATGCCGAAGGAATCGCTCGAGCGGAACAGTGGGCAATGGTCGAGCTTCGATCTGGGGCGCGGCTGCCCGTTCCAGTGCAGCTTTTGCACGATCATGAACGTCCAGGGGCGCAAGAGCCGCTTCCGCACCGCCGACGATCTGGAAGCGATCATCCGCGAGAATCTGGCGCAAGGGATCAAGGCCTTCTTCATCACCGACGACAATCTGGCGCGGAACAAGGATTGGGAGGCCTTCTTCGATCGGCTGATCAAGCTGCGCGAGGAGGAAGGGCTCAAGGCGAACCTCACCATCCAGGTCGACACGCTCTGCCACCGGATCCCCAATTTCATCGACAAGGCCAAGCGCGCGGGCGTGATGCGCGCCTTCATCGGCCTCGAGAACATCAACCCGGACAATCTGCTCGCTGCCAACAAGCGCCAGAACAAGATCACCGAATATCGCCACCTCTTCCAGCAATGGCACGAGCGGGGCGTCTTCACTTTGGCCGGCTATATCCTCGGCTTCCCGGGCGATACGAAGGCATCGATCCTGCGCGATATCGAGATCATCAAGCGCGAGCTGCCGGTCGACATCCTCGAATTCTTCTTCCTGACCCCGCTGCCCGGCTCGGAGGACCACAGGAAACTGCACGAGGCGGGCGCCTGGATGGATCCGGACCTCAACAAATACGATCTCCATCACCGCGTCTCGCACCACGACACCATGTCGGACACGGAATGGGAGGAAGCCTACAAGGCCGCCTGGGATGCCTATTTCACCTGGGAGCATATGGAGACGGTCACCCGCCGCCACGCGCGCCTCCAGGGCGGCCGCCCGAAGAAGGCGCTGCAATATCTGATCGAGTTCAAATTGCTCTACGCCAACGAGGGCGTGCACACGCTCGAAGGCGGCGTGGTGCGGCGCAAGCGGCGCAAATCGCGGCGGCCGACCCTGAAGCTGGAGCCCGCCATTCTCTTCTATCCGAGGTTCGCGGCGGCGAGCCTGCGCAAGGCCTGGAGCTACTGGCGGGGCTTCAGCCGGGCGAAGGGACTCCTGAAGCGGATCGTCAACGATCCCGCGCGCTATGATTATACCGATCTTGCCACCCGCCCGCTCGGCCATAACGAGCTGATCGCGCTCGATCTGTTCCACGAGACCCGCGGCGGCGAGCAGGCGGTCGAGAAACAGGCGCGGCAGGAGGCCTTGCTCGAAAGCGTCCGCGCCGCGCACGAAGCGGCCTGAGTCGCCGGCGGAGAGATCAGGGGGTGACGATGCTTCGCACGTATCGGAAGCGCTTGATGACGATCTCTGCCGAGGCGGTCTCCTCGACTTCGACGAAAACGGAGTCTGCCGGTTGATTCAGGTCGATCCTGTAGCAGGCCGTCCAGCCGAAGCTGCGGAGCAGGCTATAAGGCTCGTTGCAATCGACCTGCGAAACGCGCCCGACCCGTTCCGGCCCTAGCCTCGCGGTCAGGTCGGCCGGCCGCAATCCCGCCCTCGTGCAGTCAATTTCCTGGGTCCAGCATTGAAAGCGGAACGGCAATGGTTCCGGACGGCGCGCCGCCTCGGCGAACAGGTGAAGCGCGATCATGGCGCGATAGGCGCTGATCTCCTCGTCCGCGACGAACAGCGCGCGGGGTGCACGGGCTTGGCAGGCCGTTTCGGCGTCGCGCTTCCTGGCCTCCCACACGCGCCGCTCGCTCGGAATGGGGCCGAGGGGGGACATGCCGTGCGGTACGCCGTATCGCACTTCCTGCGACAAGCCGGAGACGCGTCCGCCGTTGTCGAAACTGACGGCGACGAGCAGGGTCTTGCAAAGACCGGTCCACCCTTCCGGCCAACGCCAGGAAGCGGCCGACGAACGCTGATAGAAGGTCATGCCGAGCCATAAAGGCGGAACCCTTCGCTCTGCATCGGTAAGCGAGGGGCAGACCATCCCGCAGGACGGCACGGTGGGGCGATCGACGTCCACGAACAGCGCGCCGGACTCTCCCAAGACAAGCCGGGCCAGCTCGGCGACCGGGAGAGACTGCGCCTGCTCGGGCGTGATCGCCGGAACCTGGCCCGCGGAAGCCAGCAGTGCCGCGCCGAGGGCCCATCGCAAGCCGATCATCGCGCGCCCGTTCGTCATGCGAGGATCATCGGGGACAACGCGCGGGGACACAACCGCTCTTTCGGCGCTTGCGCAGGCGCGCTTCAGCCGCCACTCTCCCGGCCCATGACTGACCAGCCCGTCCCCGCTTTATCCGTCACCCATAGCGGCGACGCCGCGCGCGTCGGCGATCTGATGACGCCGCCGATCGGCGTGTTCACGCCCGCGACGACGGTCGCGCAGACGATCAAGCAGCTGCGCGAGATGACCGCCGAAGCGATCATCACCTATTGCTACATCGTCGATCCCGCGGGGAAGCTGATCGGCCTCGTGGTCATGCGCGACATGCTGCTCGCCGCCCGCACCGCCAAGCTCGAGAGCCTGATGATCCGCGAGCCCTTCGCCTTGACCGAAGACATGAAGCTCGAAGATGCGCTCAAGGCCGCGATCGTGCGCCACTATCCGGTCTATCCGGTCTGCGATCGGGCCGGGCAGCTGACCGGGCTGGTGCGCGGCGAGGATCTGTTCGCCGAGCAGGCGATCGAGATCTCGGCCCAATCGGGCAAGATGGTCGGCGTCGACAAGGAGGAGCGCCTGGCGACTCCGCTCGGCCGTTCGCTGCGGCTGCGCCATCCCTGGCTGCAGATCAACCTCTTGACCGCCTTCGTCGCGGCGGCGGTGGTCGGGATCTTCGAGGACACGCTGGCGCAGCTCGTCATCCTCGCCGTCTTCCTTCCAGTCATGGCCGGGCAGACCGGCAATACCGGCTGCCAGGCGCTCGCCGTGACGCTCCGGGGCATGACACTCGGCGAGCTCAAGCCCGGCTTCGTCGGCAGGCTGGTGGCCAAAGAGGGCCTGCTGGGCCTGCTGAACGGTGTGCTGGTCGGCATCACCGCGGGCTGCGGCATGTACATCTACGCGTCGCAGCAAGGCCAGGCGGCCCCGCTGACCATGGCGCTGGTCGTGCTGATCGCCATGGCGGCGAGCTGCACGGTCGCGGGGGTCGCCGGCGCGGTGATCCCGCTCACCTTGAAGCGCCTCGGCGCCGATCCGGCGACCGCATCGAGCATCTTTCTGACCACCGCCAGCGACGTCGCCAGCATGGGCGTGTTCCTGACGCTGGCGACGGTGCTGCTGCTCTAGGCTGCCGGGCCGACCCGCATTCCGTAGCCGCCGCCGGGGCGCGGACTCAGCGTCGTCGTCAGGCCGGCCGCGCGGGCATAAGCGGGCTCGACGAAGGTCCAGCGCAGCCGCGTGCCGCCCGCGCCATCGGCGGCCAGGGCGACGGTGCCGCGGCGCGGCGGCTCAAGGCGAAATCGTCGATCATGGCATCCTCCCTTTTGTGGGAAGGATCGTGGCCCGGAATTGTCGCCTGGCGTTGTCGGTTTGGCCGCAATGTGTCGCGCCGGGCCCCGAAAAGTGTCGCGCTTTAGTCGCGCGCGGGACGCGGCTAGGCGGCGCGCCGGGCGGGGGTGGGCAAAGCGGGGTCCGCGGCATGGCGGCGGGGCAGCGCCGCCAGCGCGGTGACGGCCGCGCCGGCGTCGGGCGCGAAGGCCGCGCCTTCGACGCCGTGGCTCCAGGTCCGGTGGTAGGCCGAAAGCTTGCCATAGCTATTGTCGAGCGCGACGTGCGGAATGCCGAGCAGCAGGCAGAGGATATGGCCGTGCAGCCGGTCGGTGACGGCCTGGCTGCCCGAAGCGAGCGTCGCGAGCCCGCGCCGCAGCCGTCGCCGGGCCATCAGATCGTAGTGCGCGAGGCGGGCCGCGCCGCCGCCGAACCTGCCCGCGCGAAGCTCCCCGGCGAGCAATGCCAGCTTCGCCCGGGCGATGGGGCGCCAAGGCTCCGCCAGCCAATCCTCGATCCGCGGGCGCAGCGCCTCGAGCGGCGCGTCGTGCCCGCGGGCGCGCTCCTTGTCGTCGCGAAGGAGGGCCAGCAAGGCGTGGCGCGGCGGGCCGGCGAGCGTCAGCGGGCCGAGGCCGAAGGCGCAATCGGGGGCGAGCACGACCGGGCAATCGAAGCGGTCGAGGGCGGAAACGGCGCTGGCATCGTCGCGGACCATGAGGTGGAAATCGCCGTGGCGGCCGATCGCTTCGGCACAGCGCTCGGCGGCGCTTTCGAACTCGAAATGGATGGATTGGGGAAGCTGGACGATCCGGTTGTCGGGGAAGGCGGCGAGCAGCCGTTCGCGCAGGCGCTGGCTGCCGATCCAGAGATCGCCGAAATTGCCGCCGCCCAGGATGTAGATGGTGCCCGCGCCGAGGCGGGCGCGCAGGCCGATCAGCCCGGCCCGGCCATTGCCGGCGACATGAGCCGGGGCGCGCCCCGTGAGCCGGGCGAGCACGGCGCGCGCGCCCAGCCAGATCGCGCTGTCGCCGACATTGGCGTGATCGGGAAAGCCGACTAGGGCATAGGCCTCGCCCGGCCTGGCGAAGCGGGCCACCGCCTCGGTGAGCGCGGCGCGCTGGCTCTCGATGAAGTCGAGGCGCCTCATCCAGCCGCCGCCAGCCGCCTGGCGCGGCCCAGAGCGCGGCGCCACAAGGGGGGCCGCGGCGTCCTGCCGTCCCAGAGCTCGACCGAGCTGGAGAGGATTACCTGGACGAAGTTGCGCGGCGCCTGCTGGCTTCGGATCGGCGTCACCGAGTGGAGCGAGGCGGCGGCGCAGGGGAACATGACCATGCGATTGTGGCGCGGCCGGATCGCGACCGTCTCGCCGTCGGCGCCGTGAAGGACGAGATCGCCGCCGTCGAGCCCTGCCTCGTCCGCGTCGCAGAAGTAGAGCAGCATCGACAGCGCGCGGCGGCGATGATCGAGATGCGGGCCGCGATCGTAGCCGAGGCGCCCCTGCATGATATCGGCCCGCACCCAGAGCTCGTCCGGGGCGAGGCCGGTGGGGCCGAGCCGTTCGCGCTCCTTGTCCGCGCGGGATTCGCGATAGGAGACATAGCGGGCCCGCCTCAGATCGTGCCGCGCCTCGCCCTGGACGGTTTCGGCGAAGGTGGCGAGCGCGTAATCGACGAAGGCCTGGCTGTGGAAGCGATCGAAGAAGCTTTTCCACGCGGCATTCTCCGCGATCAGCCGGTCGTAGGCGGGATCGCCCCAGAACAGGGTGAAGCCGGTCGGGCCGGTCGCGGGCGGGCATTCGGGAAAGGACGCACGGAGCGCTTCATAAAGCTCGGGCTCGAGCCAATGATCGGCGAGCACATGCGGGAACGGCTGCTCCCGCACCGCCTCGCGCTCGAACGTCATGGCTACGCTGTTCACTCGCTACCCCGCTTTACCCGCCGGAACGCCGGCGCGGCCTCCCTATGCGCGAAGGCCCGCATTGCCAACGAGCATAGGGTTTGGAAGTTTCGAAGTTTCTGGTCCCATACGGGAGAAAATCCGAACCTCCGGCACCGAAAGCGGTGACTGCCTGACACAGGACGCAGGCTGGGCCGAGCGGAAAGGCGAGGGAATCGAGCATCCCCATTCTATCGACGATTCGGGTCACTGTAGGAAAGTTCTTTTATGTTCTTATGGCGGCACGGCCGAGCCGATCAGCGATGCGGCCCAAACCTTCGCCTAGGGTGATGGCGGAACAGGCACCTGCTTTTGCTGCTCCCGAATCCGGTCGGCCGGCGCGGGCGCGACGAACGGGCGATCCACATGAATCGACGGCAGCTGAGCTCCGCTGATACGGTCGCAGAAGCGGAACGCCTCCCGCCCCGAGCCGATCGAGACGGTCGCGGTTCCTCGCGCGGTATCGATGGCGCGGACCCAGATATGGATGTTCCCTTCTTGCCCCCGCATGACCATCGACTGACAGGACTGCAGCGCGCCGCCGTTGACCAGAATGGACGAGGGCGATGCATGCGGGCGGTAGCGGTGGACGAGCACGACCCCGCCGCTCTCCCGAACGGCAGCGGGCGCGCGGGGACCGGTAAAGCCGCGGTCCCAGCCTTCGGCCTGCCGGTATTCGACGGTGTAGCTTTCAGGCAGTGCCGAGCCCTCCGGACTGATTGACACCACCAGGAAACCGGTGCCCGCAGGGCGGCTGAGCGCGGTCAAGGTAAAGGTCTGCTCGCCGCTTTGGCCCTGATTGAACCGGGCGATGCGCGCTGGCGGTAGCCAGCCGAGGCGCAGCAGCGCGGGCGCGCTCATCCCAGGCCCGGCGACATCGGGGATCGTCGGATGCGCCCAGTTCCGGCTCACGAAGCGATAGGCCCGAAGCGCGCTCATGATGTCCCAAGGATCGCAATAGCGCCCCGGCTCGCCGCCGCAGTTGCGCGAGGAATCTTCGAACGAATCGTCGAGGCCGAGTCCATGGCCGAATTCATGCCCCGCGAAAGCGGTGATCAGGCCGGTGGGATTCAGCCAGACACAGGCGAGATTATGCCGTGCGCCGCGCACTTGGAAAGGCGTTGGTCCGGTGCCGCAGGCGCCGCCATCCACCGGCACGTTCGTAACCACGACGACGCCATAGAAGCTGTCGAGATCGGGCAACTGCTCTGCCGGTATCGCGTCGAGGCATTGCCGGGCCCGTTCATAACGCTGGTTCGGGGGAGCCAAGCTGCCAGTAGCAATGTCCGCCCGGGTGAATGGAGCGTCGGCCCACTCGGTGAAGGTGAGGCCGTAGACACCTGCCTGACCGTAGGAAATGTCGCTGAAATAGTCGAACAGATTGCCGTAGCCGGCCCCGGCCAATCCGAAAAATTGCCGGATCGTGGTATCGAGGCCGGCCGGGACCGACTTGTCGTCTCGCACCCGGCACTTCAGCACCAGCCAAGGATATGATCGCGGCGTGTGGCTCAGGCTTGGATAGTTGCGCCAGGCGTCGCCGGCACCAGGGCCGTTATTATCGCAACCACTCGGCGCGCAGGACGAGAGAAAGAACAGGGCGATGAAAAGTCTGTGGCCAATACGGCGTTTGCGAAAGTCGGTCATGGCGATCCTCCGCAGTCTGAATCGGATGAAATCTCCGCTTCCGAAACAACGCGACCCTGATGAAGTGCTGATGGAAACCTGATATTATTGCCCGGGCTCCGAAAAAGGGGGGAAATTTCATGCAGGGTGGGACAGCGACGGCGTCCCCGACTTGCGAGGCCGGCGGCATCATCTGCCTTGCGCGCGAACCGGGCTTCTGGATCGGAGCCCTGGAGGTTCGTCCAGCCACCCTCCAGCTGACCGGCGCCGTCAGCCGGACGACGCTGGAACCCCGCGTGATGCAGGTGCTCGTCGCGCTGGCCCGGGCCAAGGGTGCGATTCTCACCCGCGACGAACTGATCGCGCGCTGCTGGGCGGGGCGCATCGTCGGGGAAAATGCGATCCACCGGGTGATCTCGCGCCTTCGCCGGATCGCCACCGCCAGCGGCGGTGCGTTCGAAATCGAGACGATCGCCAAGGTCGGCTACCGGCTCGTCGTCGGGGGGGCGCCGCCGGAACGACCCGCCGCCGACGCTTCATCAAGCCGGCCGCTGCTGAGCCGGCGCGTCCTGCTCGGCGGCGCCTCGGCATCGCTCGCCGCGGCCGGGGCCGCCGGCTATTTCCTTCTGCGCGGGGACGATCGCCATGCGCCGGAACCGGCCGCGCTCGCTCTTTACAGGCGGGGGCAGGATGCCCAGCGGCAGGGGCTTCGCGAGCAGAACCGTCAGGCAGTGGCCTATTTCCGGCAGGCGGTCGAAATTGACCCGCTTTATGCCTTGGCGTGGGGCGCTCTCGCGCTCGGCTATCGCGACATCATCGCCGGGGCCCCCGATTCGGAGGTCGCGCGCCTGACGGAATGGAGCCGCTCGGCGGCGCGGCGCGCGCTGGCGCTCGATCCCGACAATGCCGACGCGCAGGCTGCGCTCGCGCTGACCGGGCCCATCTTCCGGCATTGGGCAAGCGCGGAGGCGGATTGCCGGCGCCTGCTCCTCCGCTACCCCGATCACTGGTTTCTCAACCTCCAACTCAGCCGCGTCCTCGCCGAAACCGGACGCTGGCGCGAGGCCCTGCAAAGCGCCCGCAATGTCATCCGGATCGACCCCTTCATGCCCATCGGCCATGTCCGCCTCGCCCTCGCCTTGTGGGCCACGGGGAGGCTGCAGGAGGCCGAGACCGCGCTGGGCGGCGCGCTCGCACGCTGGCCCGGTCACTGGGCGATCTGGTTCACCCGCTTCGATTTCCTGCTCTATGGCGGGCGCCCCGCCGAGGCGCGGGCCTTCGCCGCCGAGGCCGAGGGCCGGCCCTATGGCATGCCCGACGGCACCTATCCGGCCATCCTCGCCGCCACCCGGGCAGTCGAGACCCGGGGACGCGCCGACATCGAGGTGGCGTTGGGCGCTTATCTGGCGGTGGTCGCGCGGAGCAGCGTGCAGACCCTCTCTGCCGTGGCGCTCGCCGCGGCCCTGGACCGGATCGACACCGCCTTCGCCTTGCTGGACAATTACTATTTCCGCGAAGGGTGGTTCGCGCCGCAGCCTCGTCCTCCGCTCGTCACGGCGCCGCGTTGCGTGACGGAAGTCTTGTTCCGCGCTCCCAATACGGCGTTGCATCCGGATCCCCGCTTCGGCCGGATGCTGGAGCGGATGGGGCTGGAGCGCTATTGGCGTTCGACCGGGACACAGCCGGACTACAGAAGATAGGGTGGGCGCCCCGGTCCTATCTTGACATTGTGCACCGCAGCATGCATATGCGCCTCAGCGAGGCGTCATGCAGCGTGAACAGGCGGGTTAACCGCCCCGGCTCCGCTTCGTAATTTTCCCCAAGGTTTCCCTTTTCACGCGGGTCACCAGAGGGTCCCATCAAAGTACTACTTTGATGGGCGCCCATAACCCGCCGCGTATCCGCGCGCCTTTTTGGCTGCGCGGACACGCCGCACACGC
>DATINU010000133.1:0-9180 GCA_035473955.1 Allosphingosinicella sp. | reverse complement strand
GTCGCGCCGCCGCGGCTGCTGCTCGGCGCGACCTTCGACCGGCCGTTCGAGCCCTATATGCGGCTGATCTGGAACCCGCTCGGCTCCCTGCTCGACATCGTCTTCTGCAATTGCGACGGCTATGTCACCGCCAACGATCACACGTTCGAGGAGTATCTCGCCTGGGTGCGGAAGTCGCAGGTGGACAGCGACTTCTTCTACGCCGCCAGCGCCACCACCGTGATCGACGTCCAATATTTGCAGCGGATCGAGCGGCTGCATCGCGAGGGCGAGGCGGGCGCCGATCTCGCCGCCGTCCGCACCGCCGCGCGCCATCCGATCCACGCGGCCGAAGCGGTGCGCGAAGAGCCGGACAATCTCAAGGAGATGAACCGGCTCGGCGCCCAGGCCCTGGTCTCACTGTACAAGCTCACCGATTTCTACCCGCCCGACCGGATGGAGAGCGATGGCCACTTCCTGCTCCGCGCGGCCCGGCAATTGCTCGAAGGCTGGGGGAGCGCGCAGCTCAAGCAGGATTCGCCGCTCTGGCTGGAGGGGCTGAAGGAACAGCTGCGCTGGCTCGAAGACACGAAGCTCCCGGAGCGCGAAACGGAGTTTCCGGACCGCCTCGCTTATGCGCCCGAACAGATCCAGGGCGGCATCCTTTCCAGCTACGGCGACGCGGAGCATCCGGTCCGCCACGGCGCGCTGCTGCTGATGCGGGTCACCGATCGGGAGCGGGCGCGGCGCTTCCTCGGCGCGCTCGACGTTCAGAGCGAGGGCGCGCCGGCACCCGCCGACAAGATCTTCCTCAACCTCGCCTTGACCCGCCAGGGCCTCGCCAATCTCGGCGTGCCGCCCGAAGAGCTGCGCGCATTCCCGCAGGAATTCCTGGAAGGGATGGAGGAACGGGCGGGGCTGCTGGGCGACATCGTCGGCAGCCATCCGCGCAACTGGCAGTTGCCGGCGCGCAACTGGCCGCCCGGCCCGGGGCAACGTCCCCCGGTCGAGCTCGCCGAAGTCGACCTCGTGCTCCAGTTGCGCACGCTCGACGATTGCGACGGCCATGACGCGACCCTTTCCGATCATCCGCTGCACGGGCGAATCGCGGCGCTCGCCGAAGCGGGAGCGGCCAGCGGGGTCGAATTGCTCGCGGTCGAGACGCTGCGCCGCGCCTCGCGCGACACCGGCGATGCGGCCCGCGATCATTTCGGCTTTCTCGACGGGCTCAGCCAGCCTGTCGTGCGTCCGGCGCCGTCGCCCGATGGGGTCGCGCGCGGCGAAATCCTGCTGGGCTATGCCAACGACCGCGCCGATCCGCCGCCGGAGCAGCCCGACCGCCTGCGCGACAACGGCACCTTCCTCGTCGTCCGCAAGCTCCAGCAGAACGTGGCGGCGCTGCACCGCTTCGTGGCCCAGGCGAAGGTGCGCCACGATCTGGACGAAGAGCTGGTTTATGCGAAGCTGATGGGCCGCAGCCGCGACGGCGTGCCGCTCGCGGCGCCCGAAATCGGCCGGGCGAACGATTTCGATTATGCCGGCGACGCGGACGGCGGCCTCTGCCCGTTCCAGGCCCATATCCGCCGGACCAATCCCCGCCAGATCGTCGACGCGGAGAATGTGCGGCCGACCCCGCGCATCCTGCGCCGCGGCCTCTCCTACGGCCCCGCCCACCGCCCGGGCGAGCAGGGCTATCCCGAACGCGGCATCTTCTTCATGGCCTATAATGCCAGCATCGCCGAGCAGTTCGAGGTCGTGCAGCGCTGGGTCAATTCCGGCAACAGCACCGGCGTCGCGACCTTCCAGAACGATCCGCTGATGGGGGTCAGCGCGCCCGGCGCCTGCCGGATCTTCAGCTTCGAGCATGACGGCGAGGTGCAGCGGCTCGAGATCGAGGAGAATTTCGTCGAGCTGAAATGGGGCGCCTATCTGTTCGTCCCCTCGATGGCCGCGATCCGGCATCTGGCCGAGGGCCTGCCCGCAGACGCGGCGGCGCGAGCCGCGGTCGTGGCGGCGGATGTGGCACTGGGCCGTCCGATCGTCGAGGATTTGCTTGCAACGGCCGCGCGGGGAGAGGAGGGCCGGCTGGCCGCCGCCGCGGGCTGGAAGACGGCGATCGAGGATTTCGCCGCCAAGGACCCGGGCGAGAAGGGCATCGCCCCCGCCGTCTGGGCGGCGATCCGGAGCGATCACCACGGCGCGCTTCGCGTGCCCTACGGCTTCCCGCATGAAGGCGAGGCGCCCGACGATGTGGTGCTGGTCGCGGGCAAGGCGCTGGTCATGCAGGTCTTCGACAATGCCGACGGCCTTTATTCGATGTGCGGCCAGAAGGAGCGGATGGGACAGTCCTTCGGCGAGATCTTCCTCGGTCTCGACAGCGGCGCCGGCTATGAGGACGTTGCCGACAAGGTGAACCCGGCGATCATGGCGATGCCCGAGGCGGATGCGTTCGCCCTGACCTACGGGATCGGCGCCGGGATTCTCGACAAGACCTTCGGTGCCTTCTCGATCCTGTTCGGCGAGCGGTCCGGCGACCTCGACCTCAGGCGCGATTATATCACCCCGATCCTAGAATGGGTCTTCGCCGCCTGGTTCGGCATTCCCGACCAGAAGGAGGTGGCGCTGCCGGGCAGGTGGGACGGCTGCGATCCGCACCATGTCGATGCCGGCGGCTGGAGCTGGACGAAGCCGGCCGAGCGCAAGCCGCGTTGCCCGGGCGATTTCATGGCGACCTCGCGCTACTGCTTCTATCCCGATCCCGCGCCCGCGGTGCAGAGCTACGGCCAGGAGCAGGGGCAGGCGCTCCGCGCCGCCGTCACGGCCCATTTCCAGGACCTCAGGCGCTACGGCAAGACCCCGCACGCTCCCGTGGCGCAGCTCATGGCGCAGGTCTTTCCGGACGACGACGAGGCGGCACGGACGCTGATCGGGGTGATGACCGGCTTCCTGCCGCCGACCGAAGCGACGATCCGCTGGACCTTCTACGACTGGCTGGAGGAGCGCACCCTATGGCGGCACCAGCAAAGCCTGCGCGCCGCCGCCGGCACCCCGCACGACCGCGCCCGCGCCGCCCTGCTCGCGCCGCTGATGCGCGCGATGCAGAAACGGCCGCAGCCCGACATGCTCTGGCGCACCGCGCTCGAAGACCATGATCTCGGCGGGGTGCCGGTGAAGAAAGGCGACCGCGTCTTCATCGGCATCGTCTCGGCGATGGCCGAGGATGTGGCGAACGGCGTCGCCGACGTCTATCCGGTGTTCGGCGGCCATCGCGGCAAGAGCCCGCACCCGACCCATGCCTGTCCCGCCTACAATGCGGCGATGGGGGTGATGCTGGGGGCGCTGGCCGCCTTGCTCGACAAGGCGCGGGTAGAGACCTTGCCGGGGCCGCTGCTGGTACGGCTCAGCGAGTCGACGGCGGCACCGGCCGCGCCAGGATCGCCGCCGGCGACGCCGCCAGCTGAATCCCCAGCGCCGCATAGCCCCGCATAGCCTCCGCCCGCGCGGCGTCGGCCGCCGCAGCATCGCCGCATGCGGCCGCGATTTCGGCTTCGCAAAGGCGCGTCGCCGCCTCTTCATGCGGCGCCTTCCTCGCCCGCCCCGCCGCATAGGCCAAAGCGAGATAATGCACCGCCGGCTTGCGCCAGCCCAGCGCGGCCGAGGCCTGCGCCATCGCCCGCAGCGCCACCGCCTCGCCGAGCCGGTCGTGCTTGCGCGCGCGGTTCAGGGCGCGCGCGGCATAGGCTCGCCCTTCCGCAATCCGCCCGCTTGCGACCATCACCTGCGACAGCCAGCCATGGTTGAGCGAGGTGAACTGGCCGCGGCCGCTCGCTTCCAGCCATTTCGTGGTTTCGAGCAGGGCATCGGCTCGCTCCGGATCGGGCGCGATCACCCATTGCGCATAAGCGATGATCGAGCGGCTCATCGCGTGCGAATAGAGGCTGTGCACGCGCTCGGCGACCGCGGCGCCCGCCTGCGCCAGCGCCACCGCCTCTTCGGGCCGACCCTGCCAGAGATGCACCACCGCATATTGGTTGAGCACCGAAACCTCGCCTTCGTGACGGGCGCCCTTGATGGCCGCCATCGCCTCCGCGAAGCAGGCATGGGCCTCGTCGAAGCGGCCCATATCGCCGAGCGCGAAGCCCTTGCAGGAGAGCGAATAGGCGAAGATGATCGGCGGGCGCTCGGGCGAAAGGTGCGCGCGCTTGGCCTCGATCGCCTCGTCGAGCAACGGCAGCGCCTGTTCATAATCGCAGGCTGCGGCATGGCCCTGCCCGAGCGCCACGCGAGTCTCGGAAATCAGCCTCTGGTCGTTGACCAGGGCGGCGTCGGCCAGCGCCTGCTGCCAGCGCCGGATCGCGGTGTCGGGCTCGCCGAGGCCGTAATAGATATAGCCGAGCCAGTAGCGCGCCCACGCCATGGCCGCCTCGTCGCCGCGGCCTGCGGCGAGCTCGACGGCCCGGTCGAAGACGGGGATCTGGTCGCGCGCCGGATCGAACACGCCCGATCGCCCGAAGCGCTGCGCGATCCGGCCCCAGCGATAGGCGATCTCGTTCGACGGCGGCAGCCGGTCGAGCGCCGCCAGCGCCGCGCGATATTGCGCCTGGGCGCGGTCGAGCGCGGAGACGGCCGCGGCCTTGTCGCCCGCCAGCTCGGCGTGGCGCGCGGTCGCCGGCCAATCCTCGCCGGCCCCGTAATGATAGGCGAGCGCTTCGTGCGGCTCCTCCTCGCCCGTCTCGCGGGCCCGGCCGAGCAGGGCTTCGGCGATCCGGCCATGAAGGACCCGGCGCTCCTTTAGACGCACCGACTCATAGACCGCTTCGCGAGTGATGCCGTGCTTGAAGCGCAGCATGCCCTCGCGCTCGCCCGGGAAGATGAAATCCTGCCGCGCCAGCGCCGACACAAGAGGGTCGGCTTCGCCGTGACCGGTGATCGCCTCGAGCAGCCAGGCGGGGACGAGCGTGCCGATCACCGCCGCCTGGCGGACCAAAGCCGCCTCGGCCGCGGGCAAGCGCGACAGGCGGGCTTCGATCAAAGCGGCGAGCCAGGGCGTGCCGTCGCCCATCCGCCCGTCGGCGATCGAATGACACAGCTCCTCAATGAAAAGCGCGTTGCCGCCAGAAGAATGGAGCACCTTGCCGATCACGAACGGATCGGGCGCGGCGAGCAGGCGGGTCACCGCTTCGCGCGTCTCGTCCGCGTCGAACGGCGCAAGCGGCAGCACGTCGAACGCGCTGATCCGGCCTTCGCCGGGACGCGAGGTGGCGAGGACGAGGAGCGGAAGCCGCTCGAGATCGTGCAGCACGCCCAGCATCTCGCGGCTGGCATCGTCGGCGAGGTGCCAGTCGTCCAGGAAGAGCAGCAACGGACCTTGCCGCCCTGCCTCCTCGACCGCCGCTCGCCAGCCCGCGGCGCCGGCGGGCAGGGCATCGTCGTTGCCCAGCAGCGAGCGGAGGATCTGCAGGATCGGCTGCAGCGGCGCCGCCGCGGGATCGCATTCGCCGCGATGGACGGTCGCGCCCCGCGCCAGGGCCCGGCCGATCACCTCCTCGGCAAGGCGGGTCTTGCCGACCCCCGCCGGTCCCTCGATCTCGACGAAGCGGGCGTTGCCGGCGAGCATGTCGCCCAGCGCATGGCCGAGCCCCGCAAGCTCGCGCCCGCGGCCGATGAATGGAGTGAGGCCCCCGCGCACGCTCGAAGTGAAGCGCCGGCCTGCGACCGCGCCATGCACGGCGAGCACGGTCACCGGCTCTTCCTTGCCGCCGAGCGTCAGCCGGCTCCGCTCGCTGGTTTCGAAAAGGTGACGCTCGGGCCCAAGCGTCGCCTCGCTGACCAGGATCTGCCCGGCCTCGGCAAGCCCGCAGAGCTTCGCCGCGATGTTGGTGGCGTTGCCGGTGACCTCGAAACGGCCGCGCACAGTGTCGCCCTCGTGCAGCAGCACCAGGCCCGAGTGAACGCCGCTGTGCAGCCTGAACGGCCCGCCCGCCATCGCCTCGACCGCCGCGTGCAGCGCGAGCGCTGCCTCGACGGCGCGGCGTCCATCATCCTCTCGCGCCTCGGGGTGGCCGAAAATGGCGAGCATGCCATCGCCGCTGATCTGCGCGACGGCACCGCCATGCGCCTCGACCGCGCGATGATATTCCTGGCGGAGCCGGGCCAGCAGCTCGGCATAGTCCTCCGGGTCCAGGCGGCCCGCGATCCGGGTCGATTCGGAAAGGTCGGAAAAGAGGATGGCGAGCTGACGCCGGCGCGGGGGCGCGGCCGGCGCAGGGCCGGAGCCCGCCTCGCTCATCGGCGTGCGTGCCGTTCGAACATGCCCAGCCCCCGGGACGTCAAAGGAGAATCGTATCCTTGCGGGCCGCCGCGCGGAGAAACAAGAGAAATTACCGGCGCTTGTTTATCCGTTATGGCTGTTTATCCGCGACCGCGTCGATTATCCTCGCGGACGGGAAGCATCGGGGGAATTGCCGCGCCATGACCAGCGCACCCATACCGCGGACGATGGCGGCGCTGCCGCCGGCGCTGGCCGCCCGGCTATGGGCGGATGCCAGTCTGCTCGCCGCCCCGGCGGGCAAGACCCTGGTCGCGCTCGGGGCGAATTCGACCGGCGTCTACATCGTGCTGGAGGGGCGTGTGCAGGTCACCTTATTCTCGCTCGGCGGCAAGGAGGTGATCCTCCGCGATCTCGGCGAGGGCGACATCTTCGGCGAACTCGCCGCGATCGACGGCCAGCCCCGCTCCGCCTCGATCGTCGCGCTCGCCGATTGCCAGCTCGCCTCGATCCCCGGTGAGACGTTCCGGGCCGGGATCAGCGAATTGCCGGAGGGAGCCTTGTGGCTCGCCCGGCGGATGACGGCGCAAATTCGCGACCTCACCGAGCGGGTGTTCGAGCTCAATGCGCTGCGCGTCCGTAGCCGGCTGCATTGCGAACTGCTTCGGCTTTGCGGCACCGCTGCCGACGGGCGCGGGCCCTACACGCTGGAGCCGACCCCGACCCATGCCGAACTCGCCTCGCGCGTCGGCACCCACCGCGAGGCGGTCACGCGCGAGATCGGGCTCCTCGTGGGCCAAGGCATCGTCGCGCAGCACAGGCGGCGGATGACAGTGGTCGATCTGCCCGCGCTCACCCACCTCGTGCGGATGGCGACGAGCGGCGAGGAGGCCTGAATTGGCGGGCCGCGACCGTCACCGAATTGTCATCCGGGAGTCACGGAAGCTGCCAAAATCGCTCCTAGCCGAAGGGAAAGGGCCGGAAGGAGCGGGCGAATGATGAAGGGGCGGTTGCTGCTCGTCGAGGACGATCCCGCGCTCACCGATCTGCTGAAATGGCATTTCGAGCGCGAAGATTTCGACGTCGAGCATACGCCGGACGGCGAGGAGGCTTTGCTCTTCGCCAACGAGAGCCCGCCCGACATCATTCTGCTCGACTGGATGATCGAGGGGATTTCGGGCCTCGAAGTCTGCCGGCGCCTGCGCCGCACGCCGGAAACCGCCAACGTGCCGATCATCATGCTGACCGGGCGGGGCGAGGAGGCGGACCGGGTCCGTGGCCTCGAAACCGGCGCCGACGATTATGTGACGAAGCCCTTCTCCCCGCGCGAGTTGGTGGCCCGGGTCAAGGCCGTGTTGCGCCGCGTGCGGCCGGCGCTGGCCGGCGAGCAGCTCCGTTTCGCCGATCTTGAAATGGATATCGTCGGCCACAAGGTGAAGCGCGGCGGCCGGACGATCCCGCTCGGCCCGACCGAATTCCGGCTGCTCCGCCATTTCCTCGAACATCCCGGCCGGGTGTTCTCGCGCGAGCGTCTGCTCGACGCGGTCTGGGGCCGCGATCGGGACATTGAGATCAGGACCGTCGACGTGCATATTCGCCGCGTGCGGCAGGCGATCAATCTCGACGGGCTGCCGGAGCTGATCCGGACGGTGCGCTCCGCGGGCTACGCGCTCGACGACGATGCAGCTTAGCGCGCGCGACCGGCGCGCATTGACCGGCGGCGGCCTGGTTATCGCGGTGCTGCTCGCCTACCTGCTGCTCTGGCGCGGCGAGCCCGCGCCGCCCCCCGTCCAGGCGCCGGCGACGCAGGCGGTGACCTCGACGGCGCCGCCAGTACCCGTCCCGCAAGCCCCGCCCGTGCCACCGCCGGCCGACGCCTCCCAGCTCCGCCTCTATGGAGTGATGGGCGGCGGCGCGGTGATCGGCCTCGCCGACGGCAGCCAGCGCTACGTGCCGCTCGGCCGCGAGGTGCTGCCGGGGCTGACGCTGAAGCGGCTCGAAGTCCATCACGCGGTGCTCGATTCGGGCGGCACCGAAATCAGGCTCGGCTTCGACGGCATCGCCGAGGCGCAGGCAACCGCCGCGCCGCCGCCGGGCCAGGCTGCGCAGGCGCCCGCCGGCGAGGCGTCGCTTCGGCAGGAGACGCAGCGCTACCGGCTCGGCCTCGTGGCCCGGCGGCAGAACGGGCGCGTCACTGGCTTCATCGTCCGCCCCGGCGCGGAATTGCCCACGCTGGCACGGGCAGGCATCCAGCCGGGCGACGTGATCCTCTCGGTCAACGGCAGCACGCTCAACGAGGAGCAGATGCTCGAACTGGCCTGGACGATCGCCAATTCGAACCGCACCGAATTCGAGGTCGAACGCGGCGGCCGGCGCGTGCGGCTGTCCACCTCGGGGCAATGAGGCCCTAGAACACCATGAAGTCGCTGGCGCTCACCGGCGGGTTGCCGCTGAGCGTGGCGAACTGGATGGCGGCGGTCGTGCCTGAGCCGTCGGCGTCGAAGTAGAGCTTGCCGGTGGCCGCGTCGTAGAGGATGCGGTCGTCGGCATCGAGCGCGGCGGTGCCGGTGACGAAGGCGTTGGGGTTGAGCGCGCCGAGGCTGAGCCCGGTGAACACGGCGTCGTCGAGCAGGATCGTGTCGTCGGCGCTCGAGAAGTCGGCGATGATGTCGGCCTCGGCGCTGTTGAGGGTGTTGGCGAAGACGAAGCTGTCCTGGCCGGTGCCGCCGACCAGCAGGTCGAGGCCCGCGCCGCCGTCGAGCCGGTCGTTGCCGCCGAAGCCGAACAAGGCGTCGGTGACGTTGCCGCCGCCGCCGTGCAGCTGGTTGACCCCGTCATTGCCCCAGAGCTCGTTGCCGAGCTCGTTGCCGGTGAGGTTGATCGTGGCCGTGCCGCCGATCCAGCCGGTGGTCATCAGCTCGACCGAGACCCCG
>DATINU010000132.1:0-7190 GCA_035473955.1 Allosphingosinicella sp. | reverse complement strand
TGCCCTGCAGCCGCTGCTGCCACTGCTCGATCCCCGCTCCATCGTCGTCAATGCCGCCTCCGGCGTCAGCGGGGCGGGCAAGGGGCTGAAGGACGCCACCCATTTCAACACGGTGGACGAGAATTTCACCGCTTATGGCCTGCTCAACCACCGCCATACCGCCGAGATGGAGATGGTGCTGGGGGGCAATATCCTGTTCACGCCGCATCTCGCGCCGATGAACCGGGGCATCCTCGCCACCTGCACGGCGCGGGCGAAGGGGCCGTGCAACCCGCTCGCCGCACTGGCCGAGGCCTATCGGAACGAGCCCTTCGTCCATGTCTCGCAGACCCCGCCCTCGACCAAATGGACCCTGGGTTCGAACGCGGTCCACCTCACCGCGCGCTATGACGAGCGAACCGGCAATGTGCTTGCCGTCGCCGCGCTCGACAATCTGGTGAAGGGGGCGGCCGGGCAGATGATCCAGTGCGCGAATTTGATGCTCGGCCTCGAGGAGACGGCGGGCCTTTCGAACCTGGGGGTCTGGCCATGAGCGTTACCGCCGCCCCGGGCTTCGTCGCCGCCGGCTGCCATGCCGGGATCAAGCATCGCAAGTTCGACATGGCGCTGATCGCCACGGAGGACGGCAAGCCCGTCACCGCGGTCGGCGTGTTCACGCAGAACAAGTTCGTGGCGCCCCCGGTGATCCTGGATCGCCTGCTGCTCGAAGCTTCGAACGGACAGGTGGCGGCGATTGTCGTGAATTCGGGCAATGCGAATGCGGGAACGGGGCGGGCCGGACTGGTCGACGCCGAAGCAATGAACGCGGCCGTGGTGGAGGCGCTCGGCGTGGACCGGGTTCACGTGCTCGTGTCTTCGACGGGGATCATCGGCACGCCGCTGCCGATGGACAAGATTCTCGCCGCGATTCCAAAGCTTACAAAAAGGCTTTCCGCCGAGGGCGGGCAAGACGCGGCCCGCGGCATCCTGACGACCGATCATGTGCCGAAGGAGGCGGCGGTCAAGGGTTCGACCTTCACGCTCGGCGGCATGGCCAAGGGCTGCGGGATGATCGCTCCGAACATGGCGACCATGCTCGCCTACCTCACCACCGATGCCGACGTGCCGCGCGACGCGCTCCAGGAAATCCTTCGCCACGCTGCCGATCGCACGTTCAACACGCTCAACGTCGATGGCGCGACCTCGACCAACGATACCGTCATCCTCCTCGCCAACGGCCGGGCTGGAAAGCCGGATATGGCCGAGTTCGCCGATGCCGTGCACCGGGTCTGCGAGGATTTGACGCTGCAAATGGCGCGCGACGCGGAAGGGATGACGAAAATGGTCATGCTTCGCGTCACCGGCGCGGTGAGCGATGCCGAGGCGCGGATCGCGGCGAAGAGCATCGCCGAGAACAATCTCGTCAAATGCTCCTGGCATGGCGGCGATCCCTATTGGGGCCGGCTGCTCGGCGCGGCTGGATCCGCCGGGATCGGCTTCGATCCGGACAGGTCGAGCGTCGCCTATGGCGACATCATCGTCTCGCGCGGCGGCGTCGCCATCGTTCATGACGAGGCCGCGGTCGCCGCGCACATGAAACAAGACGCGATCGAAATCGAGGTCGCGCTCGGCCTCGGCTCCGGCGCCGCGCAGGTGATCGGGATCGATCTCGGCCCGGGCTACATCCAGGAAAATGTGAAGACCTCATGACCCCGGCCCTTCCCCTTCTCGGCATGCCAGCGCGGGCCGGCATCCATGCGGCCGCGGCGCGCGGCAAGGAATCCGTATGGACCCCAGCTTTCGCTGGGGTGACGGGAGGCGGGTCATGACCCCGACCGAGACCGCGCGCATCCTGATCCAGGCGCTGCCTTATATCCAGCGCTTCACCGGCCGCGTCGTGATCGTGAAGCTGGGCGGGGCGGCGATCGACGCCGAGCTCGACCGCGCGCTGGCGCAGGACGTGCTCTTGCTGCGCAGCGTCGGCGTGCGCTGCGTGCTCGTCCATGGCGGCGGCCCGCAGGTGGACGCGACGATGAAGGCGATGGGCAAGGAGCCCGAATTCCGCGACGGCCTGCGCGTCACCGACGCGGAGACGCTGAGGATCGTCCGCATGGTGCTGGTCGGCGAGGTCAGCCGCAACCTCGTCGCGACGATCAACAAGGAGACGCCGGACGACCCGGTCGCCGTGGCCGTGGCCGGGGAAGACGGCGGCTTGCTCCTGACCAAGCCGCGCGATCCGGCGCTCGGCTTCGTCGGCGACGTCGCCGAGGTCCGCGCCGGGCGCCTGCACGGCCTGCTCGACCAAGGGCTCGCCCCCGTGGTCTCGACGGTGGGCGCCGACGCTTCCGGCCAGCCCTACAACATCAATGCCGACGAGGCGGCGATGGCGATCGCGGTGGCGATGCAGGCGGAAAAGATCGTCTATCTCACCGCCGCGCCGGGCCTGCTCGAGGATCCGAAGGACGAGAGCACGCTCGTGCCGCGCCTGACCTCCGCCGAGCTGCGCGAGCGTATCGCGCACGAAAGCGTCAGCGCCGGCATGATTCCCAAGCTCAAGGCCTGCGCCGATGCGGTCGACGGCGGCGTCGGCTCCGCCCACATCATCGACGGGCGGGTGCCGCATGCGCTGCTGATCGAGATTCTAACCGACAAGGGCATCGGCACGATGGTGACGCGGGGGCAAGACCAATGAAGGATTTTCTCACCGTCGCCGCGCTGGGGCCTGAGGGCGTGCAGGCGATTCTCGCGCTTTCCGAACGGGCCGATCTCGGCCGGCCGCTCGCCGGCAAGGGCGTCGCCCTGGTCTTCCAGAAGCCTTCGGCGCGGACCCGCAATTCGACCGAGATGGCGGTCGTCCAGCTCGGCGGCCATCCCGTCTATGTCCAGAAGGACGAGGTCGGGATCGACACGCGCGAGAGCGCGGAGGACGTGGCCCGCACGCTCGCCTGCTATCATTCGATCATCGCCGCGCGGGTGATGGATCATCGCCATCTGGAGCGGATGGCGGCGGCGGTCGACATTCCGGTCGCCAATCTGCTGTCCGACAGCGATCATCCCTTCCAGGCGCTGGCCGACCTGCTCACCGTCAAGCAATTGCTCGGCCGGCTTGAGGGCGCGCGCATCGCCTATGTCGGCGATGCCGACAACAACGTCGCCCGCTCGCTCGCGCAGGGCTGCGTCGCGGTCGGCGCTGAGCTCGTCCTCGCCAGTCCCGACGGCTATCGGCTCGGCGACGCCCCGGCGGGCGTGCATCAGGTCGCCGATCCGGCCGAGGCCGTCCAGGGGGCCGAGATCGTCTATACCGACGTCTGGGTCTCGATGGGCCAGGACGGGGAGGCCGAGGCGCGGCGCGAGGCCTTCGCCGATTATCAGGTGAACGAAGCTCTGCTGGCGAAAGCGCCGGACGCGTTCTTCCTCCACTGCCTCCCCGCCCGGCGCGGCGAGGAAGTGACGCACGGCGTCATGGAAAGCGCGCGAAGCGCGGTCTGGCGGCAGGCGGAGAACCGGATGCACACCGCGCGCGGCGCGCTCGCCTGGCTGGCGGGGGTGCGATGACCGATACCCGCACGCAAAGGCTCCGCGCGCTGGCCGGGCTGATCCGGAGCGAAGCGCTGGCGAGCCAGGAGGAAGTGACCGAGCGGCTGAAGGCGCTCGGCCACGCGGTGACGCAGGCGACCGTTTCGCGCGATCTGGAGCAGATCGGCGCAGTGAAGTTGAAGCGGGGCGGCGTGCTTTCCTATGCCCTTCCCGATCAGCTCGGCGCCGCCGACTGGAGCACCGGGCGGCTGGAGCGAATTCTCGCCGAGTTCGCGACCGCGATCGAGGCGGCGGGCCAGATGCTGGTGATTAAGACCCCGCCCGGCTCGGCCCATCTCGTCGCTTCGGCGATCGACCACAGCGCGCTGCCAGAAATCGCCGGCACCGTCTCCGGCGACGACACCTTGTTCGTCGCGCTGCGCGACGGCGTGAACGTCCACACCATGCTCGCCCGCTTCGAGCGGATGATGGGCCAGGAAAGAGTGATCTACGCATGACCAATTCAAATCGTCATCCCGGCGCAGGCCGGGATCTCAGCCCGATAAATACGCTGGCGCGGTCGCGTCATGGGATCCCGGCCTTCGCCGGGACGACGGGGCGTTGAGATGACCGACAAGCCCAAGAAGGTTGTCCTCGCTTATTCGGGCGGGCTCGACACTTCGATCATCCTGAAATGGCTGCAGACCGAATATGGCGCCGAAGTGGTGACCTTCACCGCCGATCTGGGCCAGGGCGAGGAGGTGGAGCCCGCCCGGGCCAAGGCGGAGCTGCTCGGCATCAAGCCCGAGAACATCTTCATCGACGACCTCAGGGAGGAGTTCGTCCGGGATTACGTCTTCCCGATGTTTCGCGCGAACACCGTCTACGAGGGCCAGTACCTGCTCGGCACCTCGATCGCGCGGCCGCTGATCGCCAAGCGCCAGATCGAGATCGCCCGGCAGGTGGGCGCGGACGCGGTCTGCCACGGCGCCACCGGCAAGGGGAACGACCAGGTCCGCTTCGAGCTCGGCTATTATGCGCTGGAGCCCGATATAAGGGTGATCGCCCCGTGGCGCGAATGGGACATGGCGAGCCGCGAGGCGCTGATCGATTTCGCCGAGAAGCACCAGATTCCGATCAGCAAGGACAAGCGCGGGGAGGCCCCATTCTCGGTCGATGCCAATTTGCTCCATTCCTCTTCCGAAGGCAAAGTGCTTGAAGACCCGGCCGTCGAGGCGCCCGAATATGTCCATCAGCGGACCATTTCGCCCGAGGATGCGCCGGACCAGGCCACAACCATCGAGATCGACTTCGCGCAAGGCGATCCCGTCGCCATCGACGGAGAGAAGCTTTCGCCTGCGAGCTTGCTCGCGAAGCTCAACGGGCTCGGCCACGACAACGGCATCGGCCGGCTCGATCTGGTGGAGAACCGCTTCGTCGGGATGAAGTCGCGCGGCGTCTACGAGACGCCCGGCGGAACGGTCCTGCTCGCCGCGCACCGGGGGATCGAAAGCATCACGCTCGACGCCGGCGCGATGCACCTCAAGGACAGCATCATGCCCCGCTATGCGGAGCTCATCTACAACGGCTTCTGGTTCGCGCCGGAGCGGGAGATGCTGCAGGCGCTGATCGACAAGAGCCAGGCGCATGTCACCGGCAAGGTCCGCATGAAGCTCTACAAGGGCAATGCGACCGTGATCGGCCGGGAAAGCCCGCTTTCGCTCTACGATCAAGACCTCGTCACCTTCGAGGAAGGCCAGAGCGGCTACGACCATCGCGACGCCGCCGGCTTCATCCAGCTGAACGCGCTGCGGCTCCGGATCGCGGCCAAGCGGGCGCAGCGCAGCTGAGCGGCGAGAAGGACCTCGCACGCCTGCTGGCGGGGCTGTCGCCGGTCCTCGATCCGGTGGAATATCGCTTCGACTGCGTCGCCGAAGCGCCGCCGCTGGACGACGCCTTCGCGCTGATCCGCGAGGCGGAGGGCGTGACCGTGATCCGGCCCGGTAGCGGCTGGGCGCGGATCGTGCTGGGCGTCCATTCCAGCCTCGAGGCGGTCGGGCTTACGGCTTGCGTCGCCGAGGCGCTGGCGACACGAGGGATCGGCGCCAATATCGTCGCTGCCATGCATCACGACCATGTCTTCGTGCCCTGGGACCGGCGCGACGAGGCGCTGACCGCAGTGCTGAGCCTTTCGCGATGAAGCTCGCCATCCTCGAAACCGGTACGCCGCCGCCAGCGCTCGAAGAGCAATTCGGCCGCTATCCGGCGATGTTCGAAGCGCTGCTGGGGATGGAAGCGCGAAGCTACGATGTCGCGGCGGGCGCGCTGCCGGCGGACGTGGGGCGGCACGACGCTTACCTCATCACCGGCTCGCCCGCGGGGGTCTATGACGATCTCCCGTGGATCGAACCGCTGAAGACCTTCCTGCGCGCCGCCAGGGGCCGGGCGAAGCTGGTCGGGATCTGCTTCGGCCACCAGATCATGGCCGAGGCGTTCGGCGGGCGGGTGGAGAAATCGGAGAAGGGCTGGGGCGTCGGCCTGCACGCTTATCCGATCGTCCAGCGCGAGCCCTGGATGGAGGCGACCCACCTCGTCTCGATCCCGGCCTCGCACCAGGATCAGGTGGTGCTGCAGCCGCCCGAGGCGGACGTGATCGCGTCGTCGCTCTTCACTCCCTATGCCGGCCTCGCCTGGCGCGATCAGCCGGCGATTTCCTTCCAGTTCCATCCGGAAATGTCGCCTGCCTTCGCGCGGGCGCTGCTCGCGTCACGCGCCGATCGCATCCCCAATGCCGAAGCCGCCATCGCCTCGCTCGACGCGCCGAACGACAATGCCAGGGTTGGCGAATGGATCAGGCGCTTCCTGCTCTCCAATCCGTCATGCTGAACTTGTTTCAGCAGCCATGCCGGCACCGTTCGTGCGGCGGAGAAATGGACCCTGAAACAAGTCAGGGTGCCGGCTTGCCAGTAAGGACGGCCGGACCTAGTCGAACATGCAAATTCGAATCCGCAGGGAGGCCCCTATGAAGACCCGCGCCGCCATCGCCGTCGCGCCCAACGCGCCGCTCGAAATCCACGAGGTCGATCTCGATGGGCCGAAGGCGGGCGAGGTGCTGGTCGAGATCATGGCGACGGGCATCTGCCATACCGACGCCTACACGCTGGAAGGCAAGGACAGCGAGGGCATCTTCCCTTCAATCCTCGGCCATGAAGGGGCCGGAATCGTGCGCGAGGTGGGGCCGGGCGTCACTACGCTCAAAGCCGGCGATCATGTCATCCCGCTCTACATCGCCGAATGCCGGCAATGTCCCTCCTGCCTTTCCCGCAAGACCAACCTGTGCACCGCGGTGCGCGCCACCCAGGGCAAGGGCGTGATGCCGGACGGGACCAGCCGCTTCTCCCTCGGCGGCGAGACCATCGCCCATTATATGGGCTGTTCGACCTTTTCGAACTTCACGGTGATGCCGGAGATCGCGCTCGCCAAGGTGCGCGAGGACGCGCCGTTCGACAAGGTCTGTTACATCGGCTGCGGCGTCACCACGGGCATTGGCGCCGTCATCAACACCGCCAAGGTCGAGCAAGGCGCCAAGGCCATCGTGTTCGGCCTCGGCGGCATCGGGCTTAACGTGCTGCAAGGCCTGAAGCTCGCCGGCGCCGACATGATCATCGGAGTCGACATCAATCCCGCCCGCAAGG
>DATINU010000131.1:0-2360 GCA_035473955.1 Allosphingosinicella sp. | reverse complement strand
CCGCGAGCTTTCGATGAACGTCCGCAAGCAATTTCCGGAGCGCAAGCTCGCCGAGCCGGTCAAGGCCGAGATCCTGCGCATCCTCGAACTCTGGGCCCAGGCCCGTGCCCGTCACGGCTCGGGCGGCCCCTATCTCTTCGGCGAATTCGGCGGCGCGGACATCATGTTCGCCCCCGTCGTCACCCGCTTCGTCACCTATTCCGTCCCCGTCCCCCGCTTCGCCGGCACCTATATGGAGGCGATCCTCGATCTGCCCTGGATGCGCCAATGGATCGAGGCCGCGCAGGACGAGCCCTGGGTGATCGAGCAATATGAGGCGCCGGCCGCCTAAAGCCCCTTCGATTCAGAACGAACTCCCGTCCTTGTGCGTGAAAGCGCCGCTCGCCGCGTCGAGGTGCATGTCCACATCGGGATAGTGGCAGTCGCTCGCCGCCGGCTTGCCGACCGCGACGAAGACGCAGGGCGCATCCGATCGATTCACCAGATGATGGCCGTTGGCGACGCCCTTGGGAAAGGCGGCGACGTCGCCGGGGCGCATTGGCGTCTCGCCCCCATCCTCGATCAGCACCGCCTCGCCTTCCAGCATGATCACCATTTCGTCCTCGTCCTCGTGCCAGTGGCGCTGCGAGGAGATGCCGCCCGGCTCCAGCAAGACGTGGCTGACGCCGAAATCCTCGACGCCCGCGGCGGGCGCGAGCCGGCGGTAATGGCGCTTCGCCATCGGCGCGTCGTGGGGCGGCGGATAGCCGGTGCGGTTGGTCTGTCCGATCGCGTCGAGGTCGAGCCTGGGCATGGGTCGCTCCAAAACCCGTTCAGGCTGAGCCTCTCGAAGCCCTCCCTTCCCGTTTGGAAGCGTTGGAAAGAAGGAAAGCCCTTCGACAGGCTCCGGGCGAACGGAGTGGGGTGTTTCGTCTGAGGAAATATTCTAGGCCTCCCGCATGACCGCCGCAATCGATCCCGTCGACCTGACCCATCGCCTGGCCGCCTGCGCCAGCGTCACCCCCGCGACCGGGGAAGTGTTCGGCGTGCTGGAGGCGGCGCTGACCCCGCTCGGCTTCGACGTCCATCGCTTCACCCTCGGCGAAGCGCCGGACGGGCCGGTCGAGAATCTCTTCGCCACGCGCGGCTCCGGCGCCCCGCATTTCGGCTTCGCCGGCCATCTCGACGTGGTCCCGCCAGGCGACGGCTGGGCGACCGATCCGTTCGTGCCCGAAATTCGCGGCGGGCTGCTGCACGGGCGCGGCGTGGTCGACATGAAGGGCGGGATCGCCGCCTTCGTCGCCGCCTGCGCCGAAGTCGCCGACCATGCGGGAACGCTGAGCCTGATCATCACCGGCGACGAGGAAGGGCCCGCCACTTACGGCACGCCGAAGCTGATGGAGTGGATGGCCGGGCGCGCCATCCGCCCGGACATGATCCTGATCGGCGAGCCCACGTCGGAAGCGCGGCTCGGCGACGTCGTCAAGATCGGCCGCCGCGGCTCGGTCAACATGTGGGTGACGGTGCCCGGCGTGCAGGGCCATGTCGCCTACCCCCATCGCGCCGACAATCCGGTGCCCCGGCTCGCCGCCGTGATCGCCGCGCTGGAGGCGCTCCACCTCGACGACGGCAGCGACTCCTTCCAGCCCTCCAACCTCGAAATCACCGCGGTCGAGACGGCGAGCAAGGCGACCAACGTCATCCCCGGCTGGGCCCGCGCGCAGCTCAACATCCGCTTCAACAACCTGCAGCGCGGCGAGGAGCTGGTCGCGCTCGTCCGCCGCACCGCCGAGGCGGCGGCGCCCGGCGCCACGGTCGAGGCGAAGATTTCCGGCGAGGCCTTCCTCACCCCGCCCGGCCCGGTCTACGAAATCGTCAGCGAAGCGATTCGCGCCGAAACCGGCAGAGCGCCTCAACTCTCCACCCATGGCGGCACCTCGGACGGCCGCTTCCTGATCGCGCTCTGCCCCGTGGTCGATTTCGGCCTGCCCAACGCGACCATGCACAAGCTCGATGAGGCCGCCGCGGTCGAGGATATTCGCGCCCTCGCCAGGATCTATGCGCGGGTGATCAGGGCGGCGCTCGCCTGACCGTCATCCCGGCAAAGGCCGCGATCTCAGGACGAGACGACTCGGCGTGGCTCCACGAGGCCCCGGCCTTCGCCGGGGCGACGGGCTAACGCCTCCGTCTGAGCACGATGTAGAGCGCGCCCCCCGCCGCCATGCCGCGGATGGGCGCCGCGCACCGCCGCGATCGAACCGGCATGGCGCGAGGCGGCCAGCCAGTCGCCGACCGCCGCGCGGATCGCGCCGCGCCGCTCGGTCCCGGCGCGCGGCTTGCCGGTCACGAGCAGCAGCACCCGGTCGCCCGTCGCCGCCGCC
>DATINU010000130.1:0-15103 GCA_035473955.1 Allosphingosinicella sp. | reverse complement strand
GGCCGCCTTCGGTGATCCGCCACAGATAGAGCAGCCCCGGCGCCCAATCGGCCTCGTTCAGCGTCGCCAGCACCGCATCCCAGAACACCTGCTCCTCGCCCGCCGCGACGAGCGGCGTGCCGAGAAAGGCCTGATGGTGGATCCAGTTGCGCACATGGCGGACCGGCAAATGGCCGTAACCCGTCTCGAACATCAACAGCAGCAGGCCGATCAGACGGCCATTCCTGCGGACTTCGAGCAGGCGGACGTCGCGATCCGGATGGAGCGTGGCGAGAGAGGCAGCAACGAACCAGTGCTCGGCGAAGGGGTTTGGCTCCGAGGCCTCGGCGGCAAGCGCGGTCCATTCCGGGGCGAGCGTATCCATGACGTCATGGGCCCGGTGCACGATGACGTCGGGCCGCGCGCATGCGTCGGCCCGGCCGGGCGCAATCTCGATCCGGCTCATCTTGCTCATCCCGGCGGCTTAGCGCGCAGAGGTAAAAATATGATGGGTGGGCGGCGGCTCAGGCGGTGGCCAGCGCATAATCCCGATATTGTTCGCGCAGCGCCGTCTTGAGCAGCTTGCCGGTCGCGGTGTGCGGCAGCTCGTCGACGAACAGGATCTCGTCGGGCAGCCACCATTTCGCGACGTGATTGCTCAGATGCTCGAGGATTTCCCCTTTGGTGACTTCCGAGCCCTCCTTGCGGATGATCAGCAGCAGCGGCCGTTCGTCCCATTTGGGATGCTTCACCCCGATCGCCGCCGCCTCCGCCACGCCCGCACAGCCGACCGCGGCGTTTTCCAGATCGACCGAGCTGATCCACTCGCCGCCCGATTTGATCACATCCTTCGAACGATCGGTGATCTGCATCGTCCCGCACGGATGGATGACGGCAACGTCGCCGGTGTCGAACCAATTGTCGTTGCCCGTGCAATCGCCCTTTTCGTCCCCGAAATAGCGACGGATCACCCAGGGCCCGCGAATCTGCAGCCGGCCCGAACTCTGCCCGTCGCGCGGCTGCTCGTCGCCCTCGTCGGTGACCACGCGCAGTTCGACGCCGAACGGCACCCGCCCCTGCTTGGCGACGAGATCGACCTGCTCCTCGAAGCTCAATTCGTCCCAATTGGCCGGCGGCGAGCCGATCGTGCCGATGGGAGAGGTCTCGGTCATGCCCCAGGCGTGGCCGACGCGGATGCCCATCTTCATCAGCCGCTCGATCATCGCGCGCGGCGCGGCCGAACCGCCGATCGTGACGAGGCGCAAATGCTTCGGCGCCTCGCCGGTCTTGTCGATGTGCTGGAACATGGAGAGCCAGACGGTCGGCACGCCGGCGCTGTGCGTCACCTTTTCCTCGTTCATCAGCCTGCACAGCAGAATCGGATCGTTGACCGCCGCATAGACCATCTTGACCCCCGCCATCGCCCCCGCGAGCGGCAGGCCCCAGGCGGCGGCGTGGAACATCGGCACGATGGGCAGCGCCACGGTGCTGGTCGAAAGATCGAAGCAGGAGGGCGCGACTTCGGCCAAGGCGTGGATCACCGAGGACCGATGCTCGTAGAGCACGCCTTTCGGATGGCCGGTCGTCCCGGACGTGTAGCAGAGCATGCAGGGCTCGCGCTCGGAGCCTTCGACCCAGGTGTAATTGCCATCCTCGGCGGCGAGCACCGCCTCATAGCCGTCCGGACCGCCGCAATCGAAGCAGATATAATGCTCGATGCTCGTCCACTGGTCTTTCAGCCTGTCAACGATGGGCTGGAAGCCTTTGTCGTACAACAGGACTTTGTCCTCGGCATGATTGGCGATGTAGATCAGTTGCTCGTCGAACAGGCGCGGGTTGATGGTGTGGATCACGCCGCCCATGCCGATCGCACCATACCAGGCGACCAGATGGGGAGCGTGGTTCATGGCCAAAGTCGCAACGCGATCGCCGCGCTTTACACCTCGTCTTTCAAGTGCTTGTGCAAGTTTCTTCGCATCGCGCGCGATCCCGGCCCAGTTGGTCCGGCTGACCGTGCCGTCGGCCCAGGCGGTGACGATCTCCTGCCGGCCATGCTCGCGCGCGGCATGATCGATCAGCCGCGGCACCCGGAGCTCGAAATCCTGCATCCCGCCAAGCATCGCTCCCTCCCTCTCGCAGGAGGGAGATTACGCGCTCAGCCGACCAGCGCAAGCCGCGGCGCTTCGGCCACGGAAAGACTCACCGCGGCGACCCCTTCGATCCGCTCGATCCGTGCCGCAAGTTCGGCATCGACGTTGACGTCGCGGCCGAGGATCAGATCCGCCTCGCCGCCGTCGAAACGGGCCTTGAGTCTCAGCAACCCGTTGCCGCCCCTCTCGCCCGCGACGATCGCGGCAAGCATGGGCAGTGCCGAGGCGTCGTCCGCCTCGACTTCCAATTGCAGCCGCGACCGTTTGGCGAGGCCCTCGAAGCTCTGCAGCGACTTGATCGTGACCCGCGGCGTTTCCTCGCCAGGGCGGCGGTCGAGCTCGACGGTCAAGAGCGCGCAGGCACCGGCCTTCACTGCCGCCTGGACCTGCTCGGCGACCATATCGTCGAAAATCGTCGCCTCGAACTGGCCAGACGGATCGGACAAGGTCGCCATCATGTAGCGCCGCCCCCGCGCCGAGGTGCGCCAGCGCGTGTCCTCGACGAGCCCAGCCATCACCGCGCCGGTGCGGCCGCCGTCGGCCGGCGCAGGCAAAGCGGCGAGATCGGCGAAGCGCCTGGCGCCGTGCGCCTGCGCGAGGTGCCGGTAATTGTCGACGGGATGGGCGGAGAAATAGAAGCCGAAGCTTTCCTTTTCGGCGGCCATCTGTTCCGCGAGCGACCAGGTCTCGCTCTTCGGCATGCGGATCGGCACGAAATTGGCCGGCCCCTCGCCGAACAGGCCGCCCTGCCCGCTGGTCCGCGCCTCGGCGGCGCTGGACGCGGCGGAAAGGATCGTCTCGGCGGCCGCGTGCACCGACCAGCGCTCAGCGATGCCGTCGAAGGCGCCGCCGCCGGCCAGGCTCTCGATCTGGCGGCGGTTGACGAGGCGCGGGTCGATCCGCGCGGCAAAATCGTCGAGGCTCTGGAAGGCGCCGTTCGATCCCCGCTCCTCGACCAGCAATTCCATCGCCTTCTCGCCGACGCCCTTCAGTGCGCCGAGCGCGTAGCGGACGGCATGGCTCTCGCCATGCGCCTCGACCGAGAAATCCGCTTCGGAGAGGTTGATCGCGGGCGCCAGGATCGCGTCGCCGCGCCGCCGCATGTCGTCGACGAAGACGGCGAGCTTGTCGGTCAGGTGGATATCGAACGACATCGAGGCAGCGTAGAATTCCACCGGATAGTGCGCCTTCAGCCAGGCCGTTTGATAGGCGACCAGGGCGTAGGCGGCGGCGTGGCTCTTGTTGAAGCCGTAGCCGGCGAATTTATCGATCAAATCGAACAGTTCGTTCGCCTTGGCGGCCGGGATTGCGTTCACCCGCTCGCAACCGGCGACGAAGCCGGCGCGCTGCGCGTCCATTTCCGATTTGATCTTCTTGCCCATGGCGCGGCGGAGCAGATCGGCTTCGCCGAGGCTGAAACCGGCCAAGATCTTGGCCGCTTCCATCACCTGTTCCTGATAGACGAAGATGCCGTATGTTTCTTCGAGCAGCTCTTCCAGCAACGGGTGCGGGTAGGAGATATCGGCGCGGCCGTTCTTGCGGTCGCCGAACATCGGAATATTGTCCATCGGTCCAGGCCGGTACAGGGCGACGAGCGCGATGATGTCGCCGAAACTCGACGGCTTCACCGCCGCCAGCGTGCGCCGCATCCCTTCCGATTCCAGCTGGAACACGCCCACCGTGTCGGCCCGCTGGAGGAGCGCGTAGACCTCCGCATCGTCCCACGGCATCAGCCGGTCGAGATCGACCTCGATCCGGCGCCTGGCCAGCAGTTCGACCGCTTTCTGGAGGACGGAAAGCGTCTTGAGGCCGAGAAAGTCGAACTTCACCAGGCCCGCCTTCTCGACATATTTCATGTCGAACTGGGTGACCGGCATGTCCGAGCGCGGATCGCGGTAGAGCGGAACGAGCTGGTCGAGCGGGCGGTCCCCGATCACCACCCCCGCGGCATGGGTCGAGGCGTGACGCGGCAGCCCTTCCAGCTTCATCGCCAGATCGAACAGGCGGCGGACCTGCGCATCGCCCGTATATTCCGCGGCGAGCTCGGAGACGCCGTTCAGCGCCCGCTCCAGCGTCCACGGGTCGGTCGGGTGATTGGGGATCAGCTTGGCGAGCCGGTCGACCTGGCCGTAGGGCATTTGCAGGACGCGGCCCGTATCCTTGAGCACGGCGCGCGCCTTCAGCGTTCCGAAGGTGATGATCTGCGCGACCCGGTCCGCGCCCCAGCGCTCCTGAACATAGCGGATCACTTCGCCGCGCCGGGTTTCGCAGAAATCGATGTCGAAGTCCGGCATCGAGACGCGCTCGGGGTTGAGGAAGCGCTCGAACAGCAGGCCAAGCCGGATCGTATCGAGATCGGTGATGGTGAGCGACCAGGCGACCACCGAGCCCGCGCCGGAGCCGCGGCCCGGGCCCACGGGAATCCCATTCTCCTTCGCCCATTTGATGAAGTCGGCGACGATCAGGAAATAGCCCGGAAAGCCCATTCCGGCGATGACGTCGAGCTCGAATTCGAGCCGCTCGGCATAAGCATGGCGCTCGTGTTCGGCGAGATCGTCGTAGACGGCGAGTCGCACCGCGAGCCCGGCGCGGGCGTCACTTCGGAGCTGTTCGGCCTCGGCCTCGGTGTCGCCGGCGGTGCGTGGCAGGATCGGCTTGCGCGACGGCGCGCCGAAGGCACAGCGGCGGGCGATTACCGACGTGTTGTCGATCGCCTCGGGCAGATCGGCGAAGAGCTGGCGCATCGTCGCGGCGGGCTTCATCCAGGCCTCGGGCGAGGAGCGGATCCGGTCGTCCCGATCGATTTGGCTCGACTGGGCGATGCAGAGCATGGCGTCATGGGCCCGGTGGAAATCGGCGTCGAGATAAGCGGCGGGGTTGGTCGCGACGAGCGGCAGGTCGCGGGCATAAGCGAGATCGATCAGCCCCGCTTCGGCGGCCTGCTCGATCGCGTCGCCGCGGCGGCTGAGTTCGATGTAGAGGCGTTCGGGGAACAGGGCCTGCAGCCGGTCGATCATCGACTCGAACGGCTGTTCCTCGGCGATCAGCCGGGCAAGCGCGCCCTCCTTTCCCCCGGTCAGCGCGATCAATCCGGCGGTGCGGCCTTCGAGCGCGTCGAGCGTGACATGCGCCTCCTCCTCGACCGGGCGGCCGAGATGCGCCTCGGAAACCAGGGCGCAGAGGTTGGCATAGCCCTGATCATCCTGCGCGTAGAGCGGCAGCCAGTCGATCACGGGCGCGGTGCCGGCCTTGCCCGGCCGCGCGACGCCGAGCAATGCGCCGATGACCGGCTGCACCCCGGCCTCGAAACAGGCCTCGGTGAACGGCATGGCGCCATAGAGGCCGTTGCGGTCGGTGACCGCTGCGGCGGGAAAATCGAGGCCCTTCGCCTGCTTGGCAATCGCCTTGGGATCGATCGCGCCCTCGAGCATCGTGTAGCAGGAGAAAATGCGGAGCGGGACGTAAGGCGGGGCGGCTGACATGGCCAAGACTATGGGCAGCCGCGCCGATTCGGGGAAGGCCGCCCGGGATTTAGTCCACAGTTATTGCGCGGCGGGCGCGGTCGCCGCTGGGCGGTAGGTGAAATCGAAGGACGGGGACCAGGTCGCGCCATTGTCGGTCGAGACCTCGCCGTGCTGGCGGACGGCGCCTTCCGCCTCGCGCGTGTAGCGCATGCGCACGATCCCGGTCTGGCCGTTGGAGGCGCCGGCCCAGGGACCGGTCAGCACCATCGCGCCGTCCTCGAAGGCACCCGTGAATTCGACCCAGGCGCCGCTCGAATCGACCCAGGCCTGCCGCCACCGGCGCGCCTCCGGGCGCCAGGCGCTGAAGCTGCCGCCGCCCTCTCCGCGCAACGGCATCCAGTTCTCGCGGATCGCGCAGCCCGAATAGCGCCGTTCGATCAGGCTGTGCGCGACCAGCCGGTCGGTCCCGGTCGGGTAGACGTCCCAGCGGCCGATCCAGAAATCGAACTGGCGGTGCTCCGCCGACTCGCAAGCCGGGGGCGGCGTGGCGGGAGGGGGAGACGGTTGCTGGGTGGCGAGCAGGGCGGCGGCGAGAAGCATGAGGACGGTCCTCCTTCAGCGAGCCACCGCTTCCATTCTCTATGCAAGCACGCCGTCGTGCAAGCGCAAAACGCGGTCCATCTTGGCGGCTATCCGCTCGTTGTGGGTGGCGACGAGGGCGGCGCTGCCCTCCTCGCGGACCAGGCGAAGGAATTCGGCGAAGACGATGTCGGCGGTGGCTTCGTCGAGGTTGCCGGTGGGCTCGTCGGCGAGAACCAAAGCGGGCCGGTTGGCGAGGGCTCGGGCGACGGCGACGCGCTGCTGCTCGCCGCCCGAAAGCTTCGAGGGCCGATGGGTCAGGCGCTCGCCGACGCCGAGCAACGTGAGCAGGCTTTCGGCACGCTGACGGGCCGCTTCGCGCTCTTCGCCGAGGACAAGCTGGGGGAGCATCACGTTTTCGGCCGCGCTGAAATCGGGAAGCAGATGGTGAAACTGGTAGACGAAGCCGAGCCGGTCTCGCCTGAGCTGGGTGCGGCCGGCGTCGTCGAGCCGCGAGGCCTCTTCACCAAGGATGCGGATCGAGCCTTCGAAGCCGCCCTCCAGCAGGCCGACCGCCTGCAGGAGCGTCGATTTGCCCGCCCCCGAGGGACCGAGCAGACCGACGATCTCGCCCTCCGCAACGGCGAGGTTCACACCGCGCAGCACTTCGATGACCACGCCCGCCTGCTCGAAGCTGCGCTTCAGGCCGTCGACTTCGAGCACCTTATTCATAACGGAGCACCTGCACCGGATCGGTGCGCGAGGCGCGCCAGGCGGGGAAGAGCGTGGCGAGGAAGCTCAGGACCAGCGCCATCAGCACGATCATGGCGACCTCGACCGGATCGACCCGCGCCGGCAGCTCGGTCAGCACGCGCACCGAGGGATCCCAAAGCTGCTCGCCGCTGAGGCTCTGGAAGGAATCGACGATCGGCTGGCGGAAATAGAGGATCAAGGCGCCGAACAGCAGGCCGGCGATGGTGCCGAGCGTGCCGATGGTGAGGCCGACCGTCATGAACACCTTCATCACGCCGCGGCGCGAGGCGCCCATCGTGCGCAGGATGGCGATGTCGCGATGCTTGGCGCGGACCAGCATGATCAGCGAGAGCACGATGAACATCGCCACCCGCTCGACCTGCAGGGCCTCGAACAAGGCCGAATTCATCGAGCGCCAGTCGTTGACCACCGCCCGGCCCGCGACCTGCCCGGCGAGCGGGCCCAGGATCTCGCCGACCCGGTCGGCGTCCTGGGTCTTCACTTCGATCATGCCGACCGCGTCGCCGAACATCAGGAAGCTCTGCGCCTCCTCCATCGGCATGATCACGAAGGCCTTGTCGAAATCGTAGACGCCGACCTCGACGATCGCGGCGACGCGATAGTCGACGATCCGCGGCACGGTGCCAAAGGGGGTCGTGCGCCCTTCCGGCGACCAGATGGTGATCGTGCTGCCGACGCTGGCGCCGAGCAACTCGGCGAGGCGCGAGCCGATCGCGACATTCTCCGTGCCCGGCCGCAGCTCGGCGAGCGAGCCGGCGAGGACGCCGTCGCGCAAGGTCTGGTTGTTCTGGATGTCGGCGTAGCTGTTGCCGCGCAGCAGGATCGCCTCGGCGCGGCCGTCCTTGGTCGCCATCAGCGGCTGTTCGATCAGGGGCGAGGCGGAGACGACGCCGGGCGTGCGCCGCGCCGCCTCGAGGATCGGGCGCCAATTGGCGAGGCGGCCGTTATAGCCCTGGACGATGGCATGGCCGTTGAGGCCGACCACCTTGTCGAGCAGCTCGGCGCGGAAGCCGTTCATGACGCTCATCACGACGATCAAAGCGGCGACGCCCAGCATCACCGCGCCCAAGCTGAACGCCGCGACGAGAAAGATGAAACCCTCCCCCTTCCCCGGCAGCAGATAGCGCCGGGCGATCATCCGTTCGTAGCGGTTGAGGATCACGCGATGAGCCTCGCCAGCGCACTTTCGAGGCTGAGCTCCTCGCGTTCGCCGGTGGCGCGGCGCTTCAGCTCGACCACGCCTTTCTCGAGCCCCTTGGGGCCGACGACGAGCTGCCAGGGCAGGCCGATCAGGTCCATGGTCGCGAACTTGGCGCCGCCGCGCTCGTCACGGTCGTCGTAGAGGGTTGCGACGCGGCCGCCTTGCAGCTTGCCGTAGATTTCGTCGGCGGCGTTCGCGCAATCGGCATCGTCGGCGCGCATGTTGATCAGGCCGACGGTGAAAGGTGCGACGCTTTCCGGCCAGACGATGCCGTTATCGTCGTGGCTCGCCTCGACGATCGCCGCCATCAGGCGCGACACGCCGATGCCGTAGCTGCCCATTTGCGGATGGACCGACGAGCCATCGGGGGCCTGGACGGCAAGGCCCATCGCCGCGCTATATTTGGTCCCGAAGGCGAAGATATGGCCGACTTCGATACCGCGTCGGCTGCGCAGCCGCTCGGCCGGGACCGGGCAGTTCGCGACCTTCGCATGCTCTTCCTCCTCCATCGCGTAGAGGCCGGTGAGCCTGGCGATCGTGGCGGCATCGGCGGCGAGCAATTCCTCGCGCGAGACGTCCTCGAGCGCGGCGTCGTAGAAGAGCGCGCTTTCGCCGGTATCGGCGAGGATGTGGAATTCATGGCTGAGGTCGCCGCCGATCGGTCCGGTCGGCGCCCGGACCGGGACGGCCTGGAGGCCGAGGCGCGCGAAGGTGCGCAAGTAGGCGACGAACATCGCCTCGTAGCTCGCCTTCAGGCCGGCTTCGTCGAGATCGAACGAATAGGCGTCCTTCATCAGGAACTCACGCCCGCGCATGATGCCGAAGCGCGGGCGGACCTCGTCGCGGAACTTCCACTGAATGTGATAGAGCGTGCGCGGGAGATCGCGGTAAGACTTCACCGCGCCGAGGAAGATCTGGGTGATCATCTCCTCATTGGTCGGGCCGTAGAGCATCTCGCTGCCCTTGCGGTCCGGGAAGCGCAGCATTTCGGGGCCGTAGGCGTCGTAGCGGCCAGACTGGCGCCAGAGTTCGGCCGACTGGATGGTCGGCATCAGCAACTCGATCGCGCCGGCCCGGTCCTGCTCCTCCCGGACGACCTGCTCGATCTTCTTGAGGACGCGGTGGCCGAGCGGCAGCCAGGCGTAGATGCCGGCGGCGGTCTGGCGGATCAGACCGGCGCGCAGCATCAGCTTGTGGCTGACGATCTGGGCGTCGGCCGGCGTCTCTTTGACGACGGGCAGGAAGTAGCGGGAAAGGCGCATGGCCACGCTCTACGGGCACGCATGCCGCAACGCAACATGGGCGGGCGGCCACGGCGGCTGTTGCGAGTCGGCAACAGTTTCGCCGCAAAGTCGCCACGATTGGCGATCGGGCGATGACAAGTCCGGCGCATGCGCATAACCGGATTTCCACGCAACCAAGGACTTACTGGCCTGGTTCGGGGAGGCTTCGGCCCCGCTTTCTCTTGCGAGGTGAGAGAGCGTGCGGGCCAAAGCATCGCAAGGGGGTAGGCGATCGCAAGATCGCCTCACGGGTGCCCGGCTCTGCGGAGCCGGGCACTTGTCGTTTCAGGACTCGACGACTTTGCCGTCCCGGAGCCGGATCAGCCGGTCGCAGCCCGCCAGCGTCGAGGTGCGGTGGGCGATCATCACGATGGTGATGTCCGGCCCGAGCGCCATGATCGCCTGGATCACCGCCGTCTCGGTCGCGTCGTCGAGCGCGTTGGTCGCCTCGTCGAGGATCAGCACCGGCGCCCGCTTGTAGAGCGCGCGGGCGATGCCGATGCGCTGGCGCTGGCCACCCGACAGGCGGATGCCGCGCTCCCCCACCCGCGTTTCGAGGCCGAGCGGCAGCTCGTCGACGAACGCCGCCAGCTGCGCCGTTTCCAGTACAGCGCGGATCCGGGCCTGGTCGACGCCCGAGGCCTGCATCCCGAAGGCAATGTTGGCGAGGATCGTGTCGTCGGCGAGATAGACCGCCTGCGGGACGTGCGCGATCTGCGCGCGCCAGCGGTGCAGGCTCCCCGAATCGAGCCTGTGCCCGTCGATCAGCACGGCGCCGGCATCGGGCTCGAGCAGGCCCATCAGGATGTCGAGCAGGGTGGACTTGCCGCTCCCGGTCGGCCCGACCACGCCGATCCGCGCGCCGCGGGCGATCTCGAAGCTGGCGCCCTCCAGGGCGAAGCTGCCTTCGGGGTGGCGATAGCCGACCGCATCGAAACGGATCGCGCGGGCGAACGGCAACGGCTCGCCCGGCGCGTCATCGGCCAGGACCGGCGCCTGCATCAGGGCGACGATATCGCTGACCAGACTGAAATTGCCGATCGTCGTGCTGAAGCCGGAATAGGTCTGGTGAAGCAAGGGCAGCAGCCGTTGCGCGCCGAGCGCGAGCGCGCCGAGCATGGGAATGGCGGCGACGATCCCGCCGGGGCCGCGGCTCATCACCCAGGCGATCAGCGAGATGGCGACGATCCCCGCCGCCTCCACCGCATAACGCGGCGCCGTCCCCGCGAAGGTGTTGAAGGATTGGGCGCGGCGATAGCGGGCGTCGGCGCGGGCGAAGGTGTCCTCGAACACGGCCTGCGAGCGATCGAGGATGACATCGCGGATCCCGCCCATCCCTTCCTGCACGACCTTGATGCGCACGGTCGCGCTTTCCGAGAGAATGCGCGAATTGCGTCTGAGCCGTCCCCGCGTGGCCAGGGTGGTGAGGCCGTAAATGGCGGTAACGAAGGCGGCCGCGGCGAGCGAGGCGACGACGTTGATCAGGCACAGGAGGACGATGATCGCGACCGCGATCACCGACGAGGTCAGGCCCTGCATGCCCGGCTGCAACACGTCGCGCACCACATATTGGACCTTCTCGACGCCCGAGAGGATCTCGCTCGAGCCACGCTGCACGTAGACGGCGTAAGGCTGGCGCAGCATGCGCGAGAAGATGCCCACCGCGAGATCGTGGCCGACCGCGGTCGCGAAGCGAAGCACGAACCAGCCGAGCAGCACCCGGATCACCGCCGCCGCCACCGCCGCCGCGGCGAGCAGGAGCGAGGCGGCAAGCACCGGATCGCCGCCGATCGCATCGACCCAGCGGGCGAGGAAGGGATAATGCGTGATCTGCTCGGGCACCGCGATCAGCGCCAGGAAGGGCAGAGCGGCGCCGATCGTAATCAGCTCCGCCACCGCGCCGACGAGCATCAGCAGCAAGGCCAGCGCGAACTGCCGCCGCCGGCGCGGCGAGAGCGTGCGAGAGAGGGCGGCCAGCTGCTCCATGGCGGCGAGAAAGACGGGAGGGCGCGGCGTTTGTAAAGGGCTCATCGGCACGGTAGCGTAAAGGCAAGGGAGGACCTTCGGATGAAGCTTTGGCTCGCCCTATTGCTGCCGACCGCGCCCGCCGCCGCCCAGGCCCAGGCGGCGGATGAATTCTGCGCGGGGCTGAACCGGATCGTCGCCGCCGCGCGCGAGACGGACCCGTTCGCCTCGGTCGATGCGGAGCGGCCCAACCGGGTGCTCGCCTTCGCGTCCTTTTGCTTCAAGGTACAGTTCGGCGCGGTTCGCTTTTCCTGCATCGCCGACCGGCCCGGGACCGAGGTGACCCGCGAAGGCGTGGCCGCCGAGGTCCGCCGCTGCCTGCCCGCCGCCCTGCCCGATCCGGCGCCCGATGCCGAGGATCCGCACAGCAAGGACACGCGGCTGCTGGCCGATGGCGTGCCGATCCTGATCATGGCGCGCGAATTTGCGGAGGGGCGGACCGTCAGCCTGGTCGTCTGGCCGCCCCGCGATTGAGGCCTAGTCGACCCGGCGGATCGTGGTTTCGACGGTCGCGACGTTCATCCCGAAGCGGCGGAAGGTCATCCGGTTGCGCGCGCTGCGGCCGCCGGCCTGAAGCGTGATCCACTGCTCGACCGTGGGCCCTTCGGCGAGGCGATAGCGCAGGTGCAGCGTATTGCCGCTGACGTCGCCGGTGACGGCGCCGCGAACGTCGCTGATCGTGCCGGTGACGGCATTGCCGCCCGTGCGGGTGAGCCGCCACAGCCGCCGGCGGGCCGGCTTGCCCTCCTCGCGCACGACTTGGTCGATCACCAGCACGCGCCCCTCCATCCGCCCGGTCGCGTGATCGCTCACGCCATGCCGGCCCGACATGATCACATTCGCCGTCCCCGACCCTTCGGTCCGCCCGACGAAGAAGCGCTCGAGCGCCGAGCCGGGGGGCGCCTGGACGAGGAGGAGAAAGCCGAGGAGGATGGAAGCGGCCATGATCGGAGGCTTTCTGTTGGCGCGGCGGCGGGTGCGCCGCGGGCGTGGAAACGGCCTTAGGGCGAAACGGCGAAGTTGACAAAGTTGACGCGTGGGACGGGGTTGGCGAAGCAGGCTTGTTCAGGAAACGGGGCTCGAAGCTGAACCGAAGTTTCAAAGTTTCGGCTTCCCAAGGGAAGAAAAAACCGGCTCCCGAGGACAGCCGGCGAGCCGAAAGGCCCGAATGTTCCCACTCGTGACGATATTCCGCCGGCCAAGGGGGCGAGCGATCGAGCCGTTTACAGGAGCTAGAAATGGGCCCCGCCACGGCACCATTGTGCCGTGCCGTCGATCGGGTTCGCTATGGCGACCCGTCGGCCGCCCGTTCGCGTCGGGCGTTGCCCGACCAGCGCGCTGCTCCGCTGCGCACCTCGCTCCGGTTGACGCTGCGAAAGAGCCGCCCGGCGCAGGCGCCGAGTCGCATCCTGCTGGCAGGTCAAATCCAACATGTATCCAACAATCGTATCGCCCCGTTCAGCATGGGCGCATTGTAAATGACCGGCGCGCGCCCATATCGGGCGGGCTGACGTCGCCTGCGAGCGAAACCGACGCCGCCCGCGGCCTCTCCTTCTTCCCTTTCGCGCTTCACCGGCCCCGCCGCGCCAATCGCGCGCGGGCATTTTACTTATGAAAGGACCCGATCATGGCTATCGGCATCGTCAAATTCTTCAACACCGACCGCGGCTACGGCTTCATCACCGATGAGGCCGGCGGCAAGGACGCCTTCGTCCACATCAGCGCCGTCGAGCGCTCCGGCCTGACCGGCCTCAACGAGGGCCGCAAGCTCAGCTACGAGCTCGAGACCGGCCGCGACGGCAAGATCTCCGCGGTCAACCTCGCGGACGCGTAACCAACAAGGGAAGCCCGCCGGGACGGCGTTTCGGCGGGCATCCAGATTATAATGAAAGCGGCGGGAATGCCCCGCCGGCAAGGAACATGAACATACAAACCATCGGGTCGCAGCGGCCCAAGCTCCACCTCCCGAAAGCGCTGCTTTCGAGAGGCTATCAGGAGCCCCGCTCCCCACAGCTTTCCGACACCGAGCTGCGACGCATCGTCGCCGACGTGATCGGCTAACAAAGACCGCCCTTCCCCGCCAAAGCGAGGGAGGGCGTTTTCATGATTGGAGACCCCCAATGTCGAGAGAAATCCTGAAACCCTATCTGATCGCCAAAAGCGAGGACGGCGCGTTCACGCTGACCGTCCGGGAAACGCGCTACAACAGCCAGAACTATCCCCTGGTCACCGCGACCCCGGTGGACGCGACGTTTCGGACCGCCACCGCCGCGCGGACGCATGCGAAGGAGCATTTCGGGGCGGAGGCTGGGGAGTTCGCGACGAAGTAAGGTGGTTTAGAAGGGCCGGCACGAGGCAATTGGATAAGGTCAGGCATTCGGCACCCAGGGCATCACCGCAGCTGCAGCAGGATAAACTTGCCAGCCCGGAAGCGGGGGTCCCCAGGGACCAGCCGCCGCCAATCCTCCGCCTGGCTTCGCTCGTATCGCAAGGGTTTTTGTCGGGCTCATGACATTGACGAACAGCGTCCTTCCATCGGGCGAAAAGCAAGCGCCGGAGAATTCGCTGGAGCCGTGAAGCTGGGCGATATCATAGACAGCTCCGTCGGGCGTCACCCCGCGCAAGTAGCAGGGAGCGGCGTCGATCATGCGTGGCAGATAGGTTCTCTTTCCGCCCCAATAGGGATCCTCGCAGACGACCAAGTGGCCGTTGGGCGCGATCGCGAGATTGTCGCCGAAATTGAAGGTTCCGGGATCGCTCGACTCGAGGAAAAGCTGGAGATGGTCCGGAGCGCCACCGCGCGCCGGCACGTAACGCATGATCTGGCCGCTCTTAATGGCCCCGCCGCTGGTCACGCAAAAATAGAGCTCGTCCTGTCCGAAATGGATGCCCTCGGCATTGGCGAAGCGGGTCGCTCCGGCTGCACGCCCGCGTTTCCTTAGATCGTCGCGAACCGGACTGTGGACGTCGGCAAGATCGATCCACCGCACCGGCATTTCGATCCCCACCGGGATCGTCCTTCCCGACCAGTTGCGCGCGTCCCTGCCCGCATATGCGCCGGCCAGAGCCAGGGCCTGGAGCGTGCCGCCTTCCGCCAGCTTGCCGGGCACTTTCGGGAGAAAGCGGTAGAAGAGGCCGTCCCGCTGATCCTCCGTCAGATAGACGATCCCGGTGCGGGGATCGACGGCCGCGGCCTCATGATTGAAGCGGCCTAGGCCACGCAGCGGTGTCGGTTCGACCGGACCTTCGTGGCGGGCGGGCACCTCGAACACCCAGCCATGATCCTCTTCAAGCGCGCCGCCGCGCCTTGTCACATCCTCTTCGCAGGTCAGCCAGGTACCCCACGGCGTGACGCCCCCCGCGCAATTGCGGATCGTACCGGCTAGGCTCAGATAGTGGCGGACGAACCGGTGATTCACATAATCGTAGACGATCGTCGTGGTGCCACCGGGCAGCGGTCGGCCAGCCGATCGGTCATAGGCGCGAACATTCCCATGGTCTCCGCTTTGGAAGGCGCCTTTGTCGAATTCTCCCGCGTCCAGCTCGTGATTGCGGACCAGCGCCACCAGCCCGTCGCCGAGGTCGAACGAGCCCATCCCGTCGGCGGAATCCGGGACGACCCCGCCGGCGTCCCCGTCCAGCCGCACG
>DATINU010000129.1:0-15322 GCA_035473955.1 Allosphingosinicella sp. | reverse complement strand
GAGATGCAGCGCAACATGCAGACGCATTGCGCCGTCTTCCGCACCGAGGAGGTGCTGCGCGAGGGCGTGGCGAAGCTCGCCGAGACCTACAAGCGCATGGACGACATCGCCGTCACCGACCGCAGCCTGATCTGGAACACCGATCTGATCGAGACGCTCGAGCTCGACAATCTGATCGCCCAGGCCTCGGTGACCATCGCCGGCGCGGTCAACCGCAAGGAAAGCCGCGGCGCGCATGCGCATGAGGATTTCCCCGAGCGTGATGACAAGGGCTGGATGAAGCATACGTGCGCCTGGTTCGACGGCTGGGGCGGCAAGGGCGGCGATGTGAAGATCGATTACCGCCCGGTCCACGAATATACGCTCACCGACGAGGTGAAGTATATCAAGCCGAAGGCGCGGGTTTACTGAGCGGCCGGCGAACGGGGGTGGCGATGCGGAGCAGGCTCGGGATCGTCGCTTCGCTTTTGCTGTGCCTGTCCGCCGCCGTCGCCGCGCAGCCCTACCAGCCGCCCCGCCACACCGCCCCGCCGCCCATCCCCGGCGCCTCGCCCGCCGATCTGCAGGCGCATGCCGATGCGGGGATGCAGATCGAGCGGAGCCGGAGCGCGGCGGGGGAGCTGGACGAGCATCGCCGCCTCGATGCCGCGCTCAAGGGCCTGCAGCCGCAGCGGCGCGGGACGGTCGACGCCTATGTCGTCTCGATCGCGCTCGACAGCGATCCCGTCTTCGGGCGCGAGGCGCGGGCGGCGGGGCAGGTGCTGGAGCGGCGTTACGCGGCGCGCGGGCGCTCGATCGTGCTAGCCGGAACCGACGGCAGCGCCCCGAGCCGGCTGCCGCGGGGCACGCCCGCCTCGCTCGCGGTGACGCTTGCCCGGATCGCGGAGCTGATGGACAAAAACGAGGACGTGCTGGTCCTCTATGCCACCGGCCACGGCACGCCGCTCGGCCTCTATTACAACGACGCGGACAATGGCTACGGGCTGGTCTCGCCGAACCGGCTTGCGGGGATGCTGGACGAGCTGGGGCTCACCAACCGGCTGATCATCCTTTCCGCCTGCTATTCGGGTGGGTTCGTGCCGCGGCTGCAATCGGCGACGAGCGTGATCGTCGCCGCCGCGGCACACGACCGCACCTCGTTCGGCTGCGTGGCGGAGAATGACTGGACCTTCTTCGGCGACGCGATGGTCAACCACGCCCTGCGCGGAACGCAGCCGCTCGCCGCTGCTTTCGAAGAGGCGAGCACGTTGATCATGGGCTGGGAGGCGCAGCTCCGCTTCGTGCCGCCGTCCGCCCCGCAGCTCTTCCTCGGCATCGGCGCGGCGCGCTGGCTCGGCCCCCTCGAGCAGCGCCTGCCGCCCGCCACCGCGCCGACCGGACGGCCTGCCCTCGAGACCACGCGGGCGACGCTGCAGGGGCGCTGACGCGCTTCGTCGAAGGGCCGGGGCTTTCCGCCGAAAGAGAACACCGCACCGGCGCGGGCGCGCTAGGATCGGTCGCGCGGGACGGAAAATGGGGGAGTTCGCCATGCGCCTGTTGCTCGCCGCCCTCGCGCTGGCTTCGGCCGCCGCGCCCGCCGCGCAGCCTCGGCCAAACTGGCAGCTGATCGAAGGCACGCTGGAGCCCAATCGCGGGCCGGACGGCAATTCGATCCTCCTCGACGCGCCCGACGGGCTGATCCTGGTCGATACCGGGCGGCATCCGGCGCACCGGGACCGATTGCTCGGCTATGCGCGCGAACGGGGTCGGCCGATCGTCGCGATCGTCAACACCCACTGGCATCTCGATCATACGACCGGAAACGGAGAGATCCGCGCGGTTTATCCCCGGGCAGAGGTCTATGCGAGCAATGCGATCGAAGGGGCGTTGACCGGCTTCCTCGCCCGCAGCCGCGCGTCGACCGAACGGCAGCTCGCCGCGGGCCAGATCCCGGAGGCGAACCTGGCCGAGATCCGCCGGGCTTTCGAAGTGATGGACCATCCCGATGCGCTGCGGCCGACGCGGCCGGTCACGCGCTCGGGCGCGATGCGGATCGGCGGGCGGCGGCTGCGGGTGAACCTGGCGCCCTACGCGGCGACCGAGGGCGACGTCTGGCTCTACGATTCCGGCGCTCGGCTGGTGATCGCCGGCGACTTGGTGGTGGCGCCCGTGCCGTTCATGGACACGGCCTGTCCCGAGGGCTGGCGGCGCGCGCTCGACGCGATCGCGGCGATCCGCTTCACGACGCTGATTCCCGGCCATGGCGCGCCGATGACGCGGGCCGAGTTCCTGAGCTGGCGAGGCGCGTTCAACAGCCTGCTCGATTGCGGCGCCTCGGCGCGGCCCCGCGCGGACTGCATCGCCGGTTGGCGGCGCGATGCGGCGGCGTTCATCCCGGCCGGGCGCGAGGCGATGGTCGACAGCCTTGCCGGCTATTATCTCGACAGTCGGCTGCGCTCGGCGCCGGACGAGCGGCGGCGTTACTGTCCGCCCGCCTAGGGCCGGCCCCGGGTGCAGGCCCTCAGGCGGCGGCGGTCAGCAGAGCCTCGCGGATCCGGGCCATGTCGGCGGCGAAGCCCGCGCCGAGCGCCTGATCGGAGAGCGCGATCCGGTCCGCGACCTGCCACATGGTGAGGCCGATGCGGAGCGTCGCGCCCCAGCGGCCGTCCGGCAAGCGCACGCATTTGACCGGCTGGCCGACGCGAACGCCCGCCAGCGCCATGCGTTTGTGCCAGGCCTGGGCATCATCGAAGCTCGCGCCGGCGGCGGAGAGATCGAGCGTCGAGAGCGTGCGCATCTCGATCGGGTGAGTGTCGGCCTCGGCAACCTCGCCGGGCGGATAGGGGGCGACTCGTCGCGCCTCGGTCTGCTCAATGATCTCGGCGCGAACGGCGGCGTGAAAGGCGCGGATCACGCGGGCGACCGCCGCTTCGTCCAGGCGCTGGAAGCGCTCCAGCTCGAAGATCGAGGCTTCGAGGCGGAGCAGCAGGCCGAGATTGACGCTGTCCGGCAAGGCCTCGGCGCCCGGCCATCCAGCCGGCCATTCGGCACGGCGGAAAATGGTGGCGAAGCCTTCCGGGAGCGGCGGCGCGGCGTCCGCGAGCGCCTTCGGCACCAGCGCGAAGCCGCTGAACGGCGGCCCGCCCATGAACTTCGAGCCGGTGACGAAGACGATCGCGCCGCGCCCGAGATAGTGGTTCACCGCCGCGCCGGTGATCCGGCCCTGGCAGGCATCGACGACGAGCGTGGCATGATCGCCATGCGCCGCGATCATCCGGTCGACGTCGGCGAGCGAGGGCAGGATCAGGCCGGTCTTCGAGCCGTGGACGATATGGACGAGGCTGTGCCGGCTGGCCGCGCGCGCGGCGGCGATCGAGCCCAGCATCCGCTCCGTAATGTAGGTCGAGGGGCGGACCCGCCCCATCCGGTCGCGGACCGGAATGTCGACCAGCTCGACATGGACGCCGCCGAGGCCGGGGACAGGCCGGCCGGGCTCGACCGCGGCGCCGAGCGCGGTCTCGTTCGCGAAATAAAGGCCGTGCGCGGAGTGGATGCACCCCGAGCCCACCTCGTCGGCGCCGAGCAGGAGCGCATGCGTGCTGCCGGGCGCCTTCCCCGCCACGCAGGCCAGCGCGACATATTCGAGATCGGTGCCCGACGGCGCGAACACGACCGCGACCTCGTCGGCGATGCCATAGGTGCGGCGGATGCGGGCGCGCAGCTGCTCCAGCCGCTCGGCATAGACCGTCGGCGCCGGGTTCGTGCCCGTCTCGGCGAGCAGCTTTTCGGCGCGCGCATAGGCGGCAGGGGAGACGTCGTTGGCGGTCGAGGAGGCATAAGCCAGCGCCCGGCTCGGGCGCGGCGCGCTGTAATAGCGGTTGAGGCCGGTCACGGGATCGAGCCACAGCCGGGCATCGCCGCCCTCGGTCATCAGCCGGGCGGCCTCACCGCCCTGAACGCTCACGATCATGATCTTGCACCGGCTCCGGGACGCGACTAGGTGGCCGCCTTAATTGTGCCTTGTCGCGGCAATATTGTGGCGGCCTTCGAATTTTAAGCGTCCCGGAAAGCGATTCCTCCCTCGTGACCCCCGTCGAAACGCGCGCGATTCCGGCTTCGGCCAGGGAAAAGCTGCGCATCATGTTCATCGCCAAGCACGCCAAATGGGCGGGCGGCCTCCATCCGGAGGACGGCAACCACGCGCTCTATCATGTCGAGACGCGCGAGATCCTGCAGGGGCTCGGCCTCGATCTGGTGCTCGAGGACAATTATCAGGCCCTGTTCGAGAAGCCGGAGGTCGATTTCCTGTTTCCGCTGCTGAACCGCGGCGGCTTTTTGAACAGCGAGATGATGCTGCCCTTGCTCTGCACACGGGTCGGCCTGCCCTGTCTCGGCGCGACGCCGATCCTGCGCGGGCTCGCCGACGACAAGCATTTGTCGAAAATGGCGGCCGCCGCGCGCGGCATCCCGACCGCGCCTTGGGCGATCTACCGCAAGGGTGCGCCGGTGACGCAGGACCAATGTCCCGCGGGGGAGCGGCTGGTGATCAAGCCCAACGCCTCCTCGGCGAGCTGGGGCGTGCAGGACGCACGCGACTGGGCCGGGGTCGAGGCGGCGGTGGCGAGCATCCACGCCGAGGGCCACGACGCGATCGTCGAGCCCTTTCTCAACGGCAGCGACGTGGAGGTGCCCGTGATCACCGTGGACGGCGCGCCGGTGGTGATGCCGATGATGCTGTTCGAGCAGGCCGATCCGACCCACCTTCGCACCTATTACGAGAAGCGCGACCTGGTCGAGCGCGGCCACAAATATCAGCTGGTCGATTTCGAGGACGCCGAATGGGTGCCGAAGATCGAGGCGATGACCCGGAACATCGCCGAGGAGTTCCGCCCGTTCGATTACGGCCGCTTCGAGTTCCGGCTCGATCTGGAAACCGGCACCTGCAACTTCCTCGAGGTCAACCTGCAGGCCAATCTCTGGTCCGAGAAGGTGTTCGGCCGCTCGGCGAAACGCGCCGGGCTCAGCCAGTCGCAGCTGATCGAGACCATTCTCTACGAAGGCTTGCGCCGCCACGGACTGCTCGATGACTGAGGACCAAGGCAAGTTCACCGTCGTGATCCTGGCCGCGCAACGCGACGGCCGGCTCGATCCGCTCGCGGCGGAGGCGGGCGTTTCCCACAAATGCCTGGTGCCGATCGGCGGCCGGCCCTTGCTCGCCCATGTGCTCGAGGCGTTCGCGGGGATGAGGGGGATCGAGGCGGTCCGGATCGCGGTCGAGCCCGGCGCCGGCGCGCATCTGCGCCCGATCGCGGAGGCTTCGGGGCTTCCGGTCGTCTTCGTGCCCTCGGCCGAGACGATCACCGACAGCGTCTATGCCGCGGCCGCCGGGAGCGAGGGGCCGATCGTGGTCACCACCGCCGACAACGTGCTGCTGACCGCCAAGGCGGTGCGCGAGGTCGCGGCGCGGCTTTCGGCCGGCGACGACACGGTGGTCGCGCTGGCGCGGAAGGAGGACGTGCTCTCCGCCCATCCCGAGGGCCAGCGGCGCTTCTACAAATTCCGCGACGGCGAATTTTCGAACTGCAATCTCTACGGCCTCTCGCGCCGCGGCCTCGAAACGGCCGAAACCTTCCGCGAGGGCGGCCAGTTCGCCAAGAATCCGATGCGCATCGCCCGCGCCTTCGGCTTCCTCAACCTGATCCGGCTGCGCTACGGCCTGCTCACGCTGGACAATGCGATGAAGCGGCTGGGCAGGCGCTTCGGGGTCAAGGTCTCCGCGGTCGTCCTGGCCGACGGGGCCCACGCCATCGACGTCGACAACGCCCGGACCTACGGCATCGCCGCCCAGCTTCTCGACAGGCGCGCGGCCTAGGGTTATTGCCGCCCGCAAAGGGATCAGCGATGGCCGAATTCATGCTTCCGAAGAACAGCAAGATCAGGAAGGGCAGGGCGCACCCGGCGCCCGATGGGGCCGGGCGCTCGAAGCGCTTCAAGATCTACCGCTACGATCCGGACAGCGGCGAAAATCCGCGCTACGACACCTTTGAGGTCGATCTCGACAGCTGCGGGCCGATGGTCCTAGACGCGCTGATCAAGATCAAGTCGGAGCAGGATCCGGGCCTCACCTTCCGCCGCTCCTGCCGCGAAGGGATTTGCGGCTCCTGCTCGATGAACATGGACGGCAAGAACGGCCTCGCCTGCACCACCGCGATCGAGGATCTGAAGGGGGAAATCCGGATCACGCCGCTGCCGCACATGGACGTGATCAAGGACCTCGTCCCCGATTTCACCCATTTCTACGCCCAATATGCCTCGATCGAGCCCTGGCTGAAGACCAAGACCTCGACGCCGTCGGGCAAGGAGCGCCTGCAATCGCCCGACGACCGGGCGAAGCTGGACGGGCTCTACGAATGCATCCTCTGCGCCTGCTGCTCGACCAGCTGCCCGAGCTATTGGTGGAATTCGGACAAGTTCCTCGGCCCCGCGATCCTGCTTCAGGCCTATCGCTGGCTCGCCGACAGCCGCGACGAGATGACGGGCGAGCGGCTGGACAATCTGGAGGACCCGTTCCGCCTCTACCGCTGCCATACGATCATGAACTGCGCGAACGCCTGCCCGAAGGGCCTCAACCCCGCCAAGGCGATCGCCGAAACCAAGAAAATGCTGCTGGAGCGGGCGGTTTGACGCTCGTCACCCCGGCGAAGGCCGGGGCTTCGTGGAGACCCGCTGAGACTTCTCGTCCCGAGATCGCGGCCTGCGCCGGGATGACGGGATAAGATGGACGTCCACCCGCTCATCCGCCACGAGCCCGATCCCGACCATCCCGGCTGGTGGACCTGGGAGGTTTCGGCCGAGGACCGGTTCAATGGCGTGATCGGCAAGCTGCTGGTGCGGCCGGAGGAGCCCGGGCGGGCGACGTGCCGGATGTTTCCGGAAGAGCGGCACGCCAATCTCGGCAACATGGTGCATGGCGGCGCGATCCTGACCTTTGTCGACATGGCGCTCTTCGCCGGCGGGCGGCTGGCGGGGGCGAACGTGATCCGGGCGGTGACGCTCGATCTTTCGACGCGCTTCCTGTCGCCCGGCAAGGTGGGCGTGCCGCTCGATGCCGAGGTGGAGCTGCTGCGCGAGACGAAGCGGCTCGCCTTCTTCGCCGGCAAGGTGAGGCAGGGGGACGAGCTAGTCGCCGCCTTCACCGGCGCGCTGCGCAAATTCAGCCGGGCGGAATGACCGCGCTCGCCGATCGCTACGCCGCTTTGGTCGCGGCCGGCGAATTGAAGCCGGACGCGGACCAGGAACGGGCCGTGATGGTGCTGGACGGCCTCGCCGAAAAGCTCGGCGAGAGCCGCGAGCGGGGACTGTTCGGCTTGTTCTCCCGCGCCGCGCCGCCGCCGGGCGCCTATCTCTGGGGCGGGGTCGGACGCGGCAAATCCATGCTGATGGACCTGGCCTTCGCGAGCATAGAGTTCGAACCGAAGCGCCGCGTCCATTTCCACGAATTCATGCTGGAGGTGCATGAGCGGCTGCGCGCCGAGCGGGCGAAGGAGGAGGGCGATCCGATCCCGCCGGTCGCGAAGGCGATCGCGGCCGAGGCGCGTTTGCTCTGCTTCGACGAGATGGTGATCAACAACAGCGCCGACGCGATGATCCTTTCGCGGCTCTTCGCGCAGCTGCTGGAGGCGGGCGTCACCGTGATCACCACTTCGAACCGCCCGCCCGGGGACCTCTATTTCGGCGGGCTGAACCGCGAGCTCTTCCTGCCATTCATCGATTTGATCGAGAAGGAGCTGGAGGTCGTGCCCCTGAACGGTCCGGTCGACTACCGGCTGGAGCGGCTCGGCGGCATGCCGACCTGGTATGTGCCGAACGGACCGGCGGCGAGCGCGGCGCTGAGCGAGGCCTTCTTCCGGCTCACCGACTATCCGGTCGAGGATCGCGCCAAGGTCCCGGCCGAGGATCTGCAACTGGCCGGCGGACGCACGCTGCACGTGCCGAAGAGTCTGAAGGGCGTCGCCGTCTTCTCCTTCAAGCAGCTCTGCGGCGAGGCGCGCGGCGCGGCCGATTATCTCGCCATCGCCCGGCGCTATCACAGCGTGATCCTGGTCGGCATTCCGCGCATGGGCCCCGAGAACCGCAACGAGGCCGCCCGCTTCGTCACCCTGATCGACGCGCTCTATGAGCATAAGGTGAAATTGCTCGCCGCCGCGGACGCGGAGCCGCAGGACCTCTACCTCGCGGGCGACGGCGCCTTCGAATTCGAGCGCACCGCCTCCCGGCTGATCGAGATGCAGAGCGCCGATTATCTGGCAAGGGGCCATGGCGGGGATTGAGCAAATGGTGTGGCCGATGCGGTCGTTCGCGGCCGCCGTCCTGCTCCTTGGCCTCGCCTCGTGCAGCTTCGACTATCATCTGTGGGGCGGTTTCGTGGACGGGCGGCTCGCCTTGATGCCGGAAAAGCGCGCGCCGCCGGGCGCCTGCCCCGACATCGCGATTTCCGATGCGGCCGGGCGAGCCGTCTGGTCGTTCCGGCCCTCGGCGGCGATGCTGGCCCGGCCGAACGGCTGCCGGAACTGGCTCCCGCTCCGCTACGGCCGCGCGCCCGCCGGCAGCGAGACGATCGTCAGGGCGCGGACGCTGCGGACGGGAACCGTCTACGTGCTCGAGGGCTATGCGGGCGACCTGATGCAGGCAGCCTTCCGCTTCCATCGGCGGGGGAACCGCATTGCGGTGGAAAATTTGGACCTCGGCAGCGACGAAGTGATCGCCGCCCGTACGGCCGCGCGGCAGCGGCGGGACCGGGAAGACCGGCGGGACTTCGAAGCGAAGATGAGGCCCCGGAACGAGGCGGTCGAAGGGCCGCACGGTGATCGGCCGCTGCCCGCCGAACGGGATTGACGGCATCCTTTTTTGCGCCAAACCTCCGCCCTCCCTCGCTCCGGAGTCCCGCCCCATGCGCCTCGCCCTGCTCGCCGCCGCCTTGCTCTCCACCGCCGCCATCGCCAGCGCGCAGACGCCGGTCCAGGTCGATATGCAGACCAATGACCGCTGGCACGCCAAGGCGCGGGAAATCTATGCGCACGCCATCTCGCTCCAGACCGTGCAGGGGCGCAACCAGAGCCCGCAGCTCGCCGCCTATTTGCAGGAGCAGTTCCGCTCGGGCGGGCTCACCGGCGTCACCATCCATCCCTATGACGAGACCGCCGCTTTGATCCTGCGCTGGCCGGCGGCGCGGCCTTCCAACCGCAAGGCGATCCTGTTGATGGCGCATATGGACGTGGTCGAGGCGCGCCGGGCGGACTGGTCGCGCGATCCCTTCGAGCTTGGCCAGGAGGGCGGCTATTTCTACGGACGCGGAACGCTCGACGACAAGCAGGGCGTCACCGCGATCACCACCGCCCTGCTGCGGCTGCGCGCCGAAGGCTTCGCGCCGGGCCGCGAGATCATCGTCCTCTTCACCGGCGACGAGGAGACGGGCGGCAACGGCGCCGAGCATGCCGCCAATGAATGGCTCGACACGTCCACCATCGATTTCGCGCTCAACGGCGATGCCGGCGGCGGCGTCTACCTGGCCGACGGACGGTTGCTCGGCTTCGGCATCCAGACCGCCGAGAAAATCTACCAGAGCTTCACCCTCACCGCGACCAATCCCGGCGGGCACAGTTCGCGCCCGCGTCCGGACAATGCGATCTACGCGCTTTCACATACCTTGGAGCGGCTCGAACATTACCGCTTCGAGCCGCGGCTGAACGAAACCACCCGCGCCTATTTCCGCCACCGCGCGGAATCGGCGAGCCCCGAGCTCGCCGCCGCAATTCAGCGCTGGCTCGCCAACGAGAATGACGGCCAGGCCGCCGATTTCATCGAGGCCTCCGAGACCGAGGTCGGCCTGACCCGCACCCGCTGCGTGGCGACGCGGCTGGAAGGCGGCCATGCCGATAACGCGCTGCCCCAGCTTGCCCGCGCGACCGTGAACTGCCGGATGTTCCCCGGCACCGATCCCGCCACCGTGCTGGCGACGCTGCGGCAGCTCGGCGAAGCGGACCATGTCGCGGTGGAGCCGGTCGACGTCGCGCGCCCGACCGACGCCTCGCCGCTGCGTGAAGACGTGGTCGGCGCCTACACCGCCGCCGTCCGCGCCCGCCATCCGGGCGCTGCGATCACTCCCGATATGAGCACCGGCGCGACCGACGGCCTCTATTTCCGGGCGCGGGGCGTGCCGGTCTACGGGGTCGACGGCTCCTGGGCGATCATCCCCGCCGACGAGCGCGCGCATGGCCGTGATGAACGCCTGCCGGTCCGCGCCTTCTACAACGATGTCGACCACTGGACCGACCTGATCCGTCGCCTCGCCCGATAGGGCGGAACCTCTTCGCGCCGCGCCGCATTGGCAGGCGAAGAGGAGACAGATCATGCTCGGAACCCGCAACGCCGTCGCCAATCTTGCGGTCAGCGACCTCGACCGTGCGAAGCAATTCTACACCGGCACGCTCGGCCTCAGCCAGGTCGACAATGAAGGCGACGAGCTGATCGTGCTGAAAAGCGGCGACAGCGTCGTCAACGTCTATCGATCGGAATTTGCCGGCACGAACGAGGCGACCGCAGTCACCTGGGAGGTCGACGATATCGACGCCGAGGTCCGCGACCTGAAGGGCAAGGGGGTCATGTTCGAGCATTACGACATGCCCGGCCTCGAGCGGGAGGGCGACCTCCATGTCGCCGACGATTACAAGATCGCCTGGTTCAAGGATCCGGACGGCAACATCCTGAACATCGTCGGCGCCGCCTAGCGCATCGCCGCCGCGAGGCGTTCGCCCCGGCCGGTGAGGCCGTAGATCGCGATCGGCGGGAACTCGTCCGCCAGCGTGCGGTCGACGAGATTGGTGGAGAGCATCTGCTTCAGCGTCAGCGAAAGTGCCCGGGGCGTTACCGGCGGGAGCGCAGCGCGCAGCGCCGAGAAACGGGCCGGCTCGCCGCGGAGCCGGACCAGGATGGGCAGCGACCAGCGGAACAATTGCCCGGGCTCGAGCCCCAGCCGCTCGCGCTCCGCCATCACCCGTCCGGCGAAGGCGGCGATCTGGGCGCCGGCCTCGGTCAGCACATATTCCGGGCGCAGCGGGTGGCCGTGGCCGGGATTGCGGCGGAGCCAGCCCGCCTGCTGCAGCGTCCAGAGGCCGGCCGCCAGCGCGCTGCGCGACAGGCCCAGCTTCGCCAGCATCTCCGCGAAACGCGCCCCGCCCGCCGCCTCGACATAGGCGAGCAGCGGCACGAGCCAGCGGCCGGCGGTGAGGGTGCGGAGATCGGCATCGTCGATCATGCCTCTTGCTACCACTGTCAAAAAGTATATGCGATATAAAAATAGAACTTAAGCGATTCGGGAGGGACGAGATGGCGATCGGCTATGACGGCGGGCTGACCTGCTCGATGGGGGTGACGAACCTCGATGCGAGCATCGCCTGGTACCGGGACGTGCTGGGCTTCAGCCTGCTCTACCGGATGGAAGAGGTCGCCTGGTGCGAGCTTTCCACCGGCGTGGCGCGGGTCAATGTCGGGCTCGGCGTGCGCGAGGAAGCGGGCGGCAAGGGCGGCGCGACGCTCACGTTCGGGGTTGCCGATCTCGACGCGGCCAAGGCCGAGCTGGACCGGCACGGCATCCGCCAGGACGGGCCGATCCAGGACATTCCCGGCATGGTCCGCCTGCTCACCTTCTTCGATCCCGACGACAATGCCCTGATGTTCTATCAGGAGCTCGGCCATGTTCATGATCAGGGCGCTTAGCGCCATCGCGGCCGCCGCCGTCCTCGCCGCGGCGCCGGCCGCGGCGCAGGACGCGAGCACGCTGAACTGGCTGGTCGGCGAGTGGCGGGGCACCGGCACGATGTTCGGCAATCCGGGCGAGGCGACGCTCAGCGTGCGCCCGGTCCTCGGCGGCCGTTTCCTCGAGCTCGGCTATCGCGCCGGCGGGTTCGAGGGCCGGGCCATGTACCATTTCGTCGACGGCGGCCGCTGGCGGGCGCAATGGTTCGACAATCGGGGCATGAGCTTTCCCATCGAAGCGTTTTATATCGAACGGTCGCTCACCGCGAACTGGGGCTCGGCCGAGACCGAGGAGGGCCGGACCGTCTATCTTCTCCGCCCGGACGGACGGCTCAGCATCACCGATTCCGTCCGCCGCGACGGCGCCTATCGCGACTTCGCCTCGCACCTCCTCGAAAAGGCCGATTGAGCCCAAAAAGCCGGTCCCGGGCGGTTGCCCCTCGCGCGCGAGAGGGCTAAGCGGCGCCGCATAGGCCGCGCCCGCGGCCCCTTCGCATTTGGCACTGGCTGGGAGGGCCCCATGGCTCGCAACAAGATCGCGCTGATCGGCGCCGGCAATATCGGCGGCACGCTCGCCCACCTCGCGGCGCAGAAGGAATTGGGCGACGTCGTCCTGTTCGACGTGGTCGAGGGCGTGCCGCAGGGCAAGGCGCTCGATCTCTCCCAATGCGGCCCGGTCGAGGGCTATGACGTCGCGCTCAGGGGCTCGAACGATTATGCCGACATCGCGGGCGCCGACGTCTGCATCGTCACCGCCGGCATCGCCCGCAAGCCGGGGATGAGCCGCGACGACCTGCTCGGCATCAATTTGAAGGTGATGAAGGCGGTCGGCGAGGGGATCAGGACGCACGCCCCGAACGCCTTCGTGATCTGCATCACCAACCCGCTCGACGCCATGGTCTGGGCGCTGCGGGAATTCTCTCAGCTGCCGCACAACATGGTGGTCGGCATGGCGGGCGTGCTGGACAGCGCGCGCTTCCGCCACTTCCTCGCCGAGGAATTCGGCGTCTCCGCGCAGGACGTCACCGCCTTCGTGCTCGGCGGCCATGGCGATACGATGGTGCCGATCGTCGAATATTCGACCGTCGCGGGCATCCCGATCCCGGACCTCATCAAGATGGGCTGGTCGACGCAGGAGAAGATCGACGCGATCGTCAAGCGCACCCGCGGCGGCGGCGGCGAGATCGTCGCCCTGCTCGGCACCGGCTCGGCCTTCTACGCTCCCGCGGCGAGCGGCATCGAAATGGCCGAGAGCTATTTGAAGGACAAGAAGCGGCTCCTGCCCTGCGCGGTGAACCTGACGGGCCAGTACGGCGTCAACGATCTCTATGTCGGCGTTCCCTGCGTGATCGGCGCGGGCGGGGTCGAGAAGATTGTGGAGATCGAGCTGAACGACGAAGCGAAGGCCAATTTCCAGGTCTCGGTCGACGCGGTGAAGGAGCTGCTCGAAGCCTGCAAGGGCATAGATAGCTCGTTGGCATGAAGCCTGGCATCCTGATCGCAGCCTTGGTTTTGGCGGGGGGCTGTCACGGACAAATTAGTGATGCGCGACAGATGGAAGCGTTGAACGGCTGCACACACCGCTGGAGAGCTGAATTTCCCGACCTATACGGCGACGCCAATGAAGCAGCGAGACGGCGAGCGCTGGCAGCCATGATGCCGGAGCAGATCGCTTTTGACGAAGGGGGTGTTTTTTCGTTCGAACAACCGCCTTCAGAGGTGAGAGAAAATTACGACATGCAATTCGTCTGTCGTGGAAATATCGAGCGGCGCACGATTGAACTGGTGAGTCATGGAAGCACGGTTCGGCGTCCCGGCCCGGGCACGGTTTGGAGTTTCTGAATGTCGATTCTCGTCAACGCCAATACCAAGGTCATCACCCAGGGAATGACCGGCGACACCGGCACTTTCCACACCCAGCAGGCGCTGGCCTACGGGACGAAGATGGTCGGCGGGGTCACGCCGGGGAAGGGCGGGACCACGCATATCGGCCTGCCCGTGTTCGACACGGTCGACGAAGCCGTGAAGGCGACCGGCGCCGATGCCAGCGTGATCTACGTGCCGCCGCCCTTCGCCGCGGATTCGATCCTCGAGGCGATCGATGCCGAAGTGCCGTTGATCGTCGCGATCACCGAGGGGATTCCGGTGCTCGACATGGTCCGGGTGAAGCGGGCGCTTTCCGGCTCGAAGTCGCGGCTGATCGGGCCGAACTGCCCGGGCGTGCTGACGCCGGGCGAGTGCAAGATCGGGATCATGCCCGGGAGCATCTTCAAGAAGGGCTCGGTCGGGATCGTCAGCCGCTCGGGCACGCTCACCTATGAGGCGGTGTTCCAGACTACCAATGCGGGCCTCGGCCAGACCACCGCCGTCGGGATCGGCGGCGACCCGGTGAACGGCACCAATTTCATCGACGTGCTGGAGCTGTTCCTGGCCGACGAGGCGACGCAATCGATCATCATGATCGGGGAGATCGGCGGCAGCGCCGAGGAAGAAGCCGCTCAGTTCCTCGCCGACGAGGCGAAACAGGGCCGCTCGAAGCCCGTCGTCGGCTTCATCGCCGGCCGCACCGCGCCGCCGGGCCGCCGCATGGGCCATGCCGGCGCGATCGTCTCGGGCGGCCAGGGCGGCGCCGAAGACAAGATCGCGGCGATGGAGGCGGCTGGAATTACGGTCTCCCCGAGCCCATCTGAACTCGGCGAGACGCTCGCCGCCCTTTTGAAGGGCTGACCTTTAGGCTAGGCGTCCGCGCGAAAGGCGACGACACGTGGAAAACATGGGCGAGCGCCCCAGCTGGGCCCGCGACAATTGGCCGCTGATCGAGCTCGACGACCTCAACGCCGGCCTCGATCCGACGCGCATGGCGATCGAGAAGCCTGTCCTGAGCGGCGTCGAAGGGGTCGCGGCGAAGGCGCGCGACGCGGCGCCCGTGGGCGCCTCCGAGGCTGAGATCGAGCGGGCCGCGCAGGATTCGATCAACGCGATGATGCTGATCCGCACCTATCGGGTGCGCGGCCATCTCGCCGCCGATCTGGATCCGCTCGGCCTCACCCAGCGCGAGCTGCCCGAGGAGCTGACCCCCGAATATCACGGCTTCACCGGCGACGGCGCGCTCGACCGGCGGGTCTGGCTCGGCGGCGCGCTGGGCCTCGAAAAGGGCACGGTCCGCGAGATCGTCGCGATCCTGCGCCGCAATTATTGTGGGCATGTCGGCCTCGAATATATGCACATCAACGATCTGGAGGAGCGCCGCTTCCTGCAGGACCGGATGGAGGGCAAGGACGCCGAGATCACGTTCACGCCCGAAGGCAAGCAATCGATCCTGACCAAGGTCGTCCAGGCCGAACAGTGGGAGAAGTTCCTCGCCCGCAAATATGTCGGCACCAAGCGCTTCGGGCTCGACGGCGGCGAGGCGATGGTCCCCGCGCTCGAGGCGGTGATCAAATATGGCGGCCAGTACGGAATCGTCTCGATGGTCTTCGGCATGGCCCACCGGGGCCGGCTCAACGTGCTCGCCAACGTGATGGGCAAG
>DATINU010000128.1:0-4595 GCA_035473955.1 Allosphingosinicella sp. | reverse complement strand
GGCTACGCATGGGGCATTCCTCCTCGAAAGACCGCCCTCTATCCCGCCGAAGCGCAGGCAGCGCAAGCCGGGGAAAACCATGCCGGGCAAAAAGAAGGGCCGCCGGTCGCCCGGCGGCCCTTCCTCTTATCCGTTCACGAGCGCTTACTGCGCGGCGTTCTCGGCGACAGTGTTGTCGGCGGTGGTCGCCGAGTTCATGTCGTTCATCGCGTTGGCGTCGCCGCCCATCGCGTTGCCGCTGTCCATGGTGTTCATGTCATCCATGACGACGTCGTTGGTGGCGTTCATGTCGGCGGTGTTGTTGGCCGCCTTGTCGCCGCCGCCGCAAGCCGCAACGAGCAGGGCCGCGCCGACAACCATCGAAGTGGTGAGAATCTTACGCATTAAAAGGTCTCCCTAGATTGAAGATTTGGTCGGGATAGGCCCCTTTTTTGCCCAAATCAGCGTTGCACAATAGACGGAAAGGCAGCGGCCCTCAAGCCTCTCCCTTCACCCCCGTCGCCTATTCCCCCCTCGAGCGAGAACAGAAAGTCTTCGAATCGCCGCCGGAGTGCCAGATCGAAACGGGGCTGCAGGTCCGCAATTCCCATCTCGTCGAGGCTGGTTACCGGAAATTCGGCAATACCGCAGGGCACGATCCCTGAGAAGTGTGAAAGTTTCGGGGCCAGATTGATCGCGAAGCCGTGGAGGGTGACCCAGCGGCGGACGCGCAGCCCGAGCGCGCCGATCTTGGCCTCGGTGCCGTCCTTGTCGACCCAGATGCCGATTCGCCCGGATGCCCGGTGCGCGGCGACCCCGAGCTCGCCCAAGGTCGCGATCAGCCATTCCTCGAGCGCGTGGACGAAAGCGCGCACGTCGCGGCCGCGCCGGTCGAGGTCGAGCATCAGATAGCCGACCCGCTGGCCCGGCCCGTGATAGGTGTAACGCCCGCCGCGCCCCGCCGCGTAGACCGGAAAGCCCTCGGGATTGAACAGCTCCGCCGAATCGGCGCTGGTGCCGGCCGTGTAGAGCGGCGGATGTTCGAGCAGCCAGACCAGCTCGGCCGCCCCGCCGGCGCGAATCGCCGCGGCGCGCGCTTCCATCTCGGCCAGCGCTTCCGGATAAGGGGTCAGGCCGGGCGAGACCCGCCATTCGATCGCGCCGGGATCGGCAAGAGGCTGCGTTGCGCGCTCCATCGCGCTCGCGCATAACGCGGCATGGATTCAAAGGGAAAGCAAATGGCGCGCCTGTCGGTCAGCACGGCCTGGAACGAAACGACCGCCCTCGTGAAGGCCGAGGCGCGCCTGCTCTTCCCGCTCGCCTTCATGGCGATCGCGCTGCCGGCGGCGGTGACCCGGGCCCTGGCGCCGCTCGGCCCGGCCGAAGGCGAAGCGCGCGCGAGCCCGATCTTCATCGCCGCCATCGCTGTGACGCTCGTACTGACGCTGATCGGCTATCTGGCGATCAGCCATCTCGCCCTGAAGCGCGGCGCCTCGGTCCGCGAGGCGCTGGCGCAGGGCGCGCGGCGGGCGCCGGCCCTGGCGGCCGCGTCGCTGCTCGTGGGCTGTGGCCTGGCGGCGATCGCCTTCGTGCTGGCCTTCATCGTCTCGGCGGCGACGATCGGCGCGAGCGGACGGGAGCCGAACATGGATGAAATGGCGCGGGCCGCGCTCATCCTCTTCGTTCTCCTGATTCCCGTCTTCCTCTATTTTTCCGGACGCGTGGCGCTGATGACGCCCGCGGCCGCCGCCGAGACGGCCGGCCCGTTCGCCCTGATCGCGCGCAGCTGGCGGCTGACCAAGCCGCACCAGCTGAAGATGGCCGGCCTCGTCACCATGCTGGGCCTCCTCGCTTTGGTGCTGCAGCTGGCGGTGGAGAGCGTGCTCGGCATTCTGCTCATCGCTGTGGCCGGCCCGGCCGCACCCGGCAGCCCGAGCTCGATCCTGCTGCTGCTCTGCCTGGCGCTGCTGACCACCGTCTTGGCCATTTACGGGGTGGCGCTGATCGCCCGCGTCTACGCTCAGCTCGCCGAGACTGCGGGAGGGTCAGCGGGATAATTGCACATTCGCGCCGGTGCCGGAAAAGTGTATCGCCGCAGTGGCTTGAAAATAGAGGGGGCAGAAAAAATGGGGCAGTTCAGCATCGGTGGCGCCTGGTCGAAGGGCGTGGGCTTCGTGTCGCAGCATGCGGGTGGGCAGGCGGCCATCCTGATCGGCATGGGCATCGCCATTCCGTGGCTGCTGCAATTCCTGCTCGGCGGCCAGGCGGAGGGCTTGGCCAATCCGGGCGCGATGGGCCCGAACGCCCTGGCCGGCATGGCCTATCTCGGCGCGGCGGCTTTGCTCGTCGTGCTGATCAGCTACATCCTCCAGACGGGCAGCTATTTCGCCTCCTGGCGCCTCGGGCTCGACGCGGAGGGCAATGTGGGCGCCGCGATCGTCTACGGGCTGATCGCGGCCGTGGTCCTCATCGGGATATTCGTGGCATTCGGGGTCGTCGTCGCCCTGGCTTTCGGCACGCAGCTGGGTGGCGGCACCCCGCCCGGCGCGGGCGCCGTAGTCTTGCTTCTGCTGCTGCTGATCCCGCTCCTCATCCTGTTCGCCGCGCTCTACACCGCGGTGATGGCGCTGGTTTGCGTGGGCATGATCCTCGTCCTGCTCCTCGGCATGGCGTTCGGCGGGATGAGCGCCGCGCCGAACCCGGCGCTGGCGATGGCCGGCGGGGGCGCCGCCGCGATCCTGATCGTCCTCGCGATCACCTTGCTTTTCTTCTGGCTGACCGCGCGGCTGAGCTGCACGACCACGGTGATGGCCGATCGCGGCGGCTACAATCTGTTCAGCGCCATGGCCGAATCCTGGCGGCTGACGAGCGAGGATCAATGGCGGATTCTCGGCTATCTGGCGCTGCTCGGCATCATCCTGTGCGTCGGCTTCTTCGTCTTCGCCCTGTTCGTCGGCGCGAGCATGATGGGCGGGATGCAGGGAGGGCAGCCGCCCGCGATGGGCACGGGGGCGATGATCGTCTCGTTGCTCGTCTCGATCCCCTTCGCCTATCTCACCGTGCTCGTGCCCGCCGGCATCTATCGCGAGCTTTACGGGGAGAGCCCGGCCGAGGTTTTCGCCTAGGTGAGCAAAGGCAGCTGCGGCGCGCAGTCGCGCGGCAGCAGGCCGGCGAGGCGCGGGTCGGGGAAGCTTTCGAAGGCCCGCCCCGCGGCGGTGAAGCCGGCCTTGAGATAAGCGGGCAAAGCGGCGGGATGATCGAGCGTGCAGGTGTGCACCCGCACCCGCTCGACTGCCGGCGCCCAGGCGAGGCGGAGCGTCTCGGCGAACAGCCAGCCGCCATGTCCTCGCCCGGCCAGCTCCGGCACGAGGCCGAGGAACAGGATCATGCAGGTGTCGCCACGGGCATCGAGCTCGACCATGCCCACCGAGGCGCCGTCTTCATCCAGCACCTCGTGCACCTCGCCCGCTTTTTCGAGCAATTGCGCATCGCTCATCGCGAGGCGCGAGAACCAGAGCCAGCGCGCCCCGACCCGGCGGAAGAGGGCTCGGTAGCGCGTCGGATCGACATGCGCCCAGCGTTCGAGCCGGAGCGGGGAGGGCGGCGCCACAGGCGCGTCCGGGCGCTCGGTCATTTCGAGATAGGTAACGACCGCGCCGACATGGCCGGGCGGCAGCTTCTCGAGGGTCCCGCTCACGTCCTCCCCCTACGCCCAGGTCGCCAGCGGGGGCAGGCTCATCAGGATCGCGTCGACATTGCCGCCGGTCTTGAGCCCGAACAAGGTGCCCCGGTCGTAGATCAGGTTGAATTCGGCATAACGCCCGCGCCAGTCGAGCTGGCGGGCCCGGTCCGCCTCGGTGAAGGGCGTAGCCATCCGCCGCCGCACCAGCTTCGGATAGATGTCGAGAAACGCCTCGCCGACCGTGCGGGTGAAGGCGAAATGCTCGTCGAAAAAGCCCTCCAGATGGTCATAGAAAATCCCCCCGACCCCACGGTGCACGCCCCGGTGGGGGATGAAGAAATATTCCTCCGCCCATTGCGAGAAGCGCGGATAGTAGGTCGGGTCGTGCCCGGCGCAGGCGGCGCGCAGGCAGGCGTGGAAATCCGCGGTGTCCTCATCGTAGGGGATAGGCGGATTGAGGTCCGCGCCGCCGCCGAACCAGCGCTTCGTGGTGCACAGGAAGCGCATGTTCATATGGACGGCCGGTACGTGCGGATTGGCCATGTGCGCGACCAGGCTGATCCCGGTCGCGAAGAAGCGCGGATCCTCCCCGGCGCCGTGGATGGTCGCCGCGAACTCCTCGGAAAAGCGCCCGCCCACGGTCGAGACGTTGACCCCGACCTTCTCGAACACCTTGCCCTTCATCAGCCCGCGCACACCGCCGCCGCCGGGCGCGCCGGACGGGTCCTCGCGGTCCCACGGCATGTACTCGAACCGGCCCGCGCCGCCGCCCTCGGCCTCGATCGCCTCGAATTCGGCGCAGATCCGGTCGCGAAGGGATTCGAACCAGTCGCGGGCCGACTGCTGCTGGTCGTCGAGCTCGATCATCATGCAAGCCGTTGCCCCGAGTCGACGGGGCTTGCAAGACCCGCATGCTTCGGCGTTCACGCGCCCG
>DATINU010000127.1:0-13074 GCA_035473955.1 Allosphingosinicella sp. | reverse complement strand
CCCCGCTCGCCTCACCGGCATCGGCGTGGTCGGCACTCCGGCGGTCATGGAGCAGATCCGCAGCTCGCTCCATCTGGACGTGCCGTTCTACCAGCAGTACTGGATCTTCGTCTGGAACATGATCCGGCACGGGTCGCTCGGCTACTCGTACCAGGACGGCGCGTCCGTCGACTGGATCATCAAGCAGGACGTGCCGGTCACGGCGTCGCTCGTGCTCGGCGGCGTGTTCTTCTGGCTCTTGATCTCGATTCCGGTCGGGATCCTGTCCGCGCTGCGCCCCCGCTCGCTGTTCGACCGGTTCGCGATGGTCTTCGTGCTGATCGGCATCTCGGCGCCGCCTCTCTGGCTCGGCATCCTGCTCGCGTACATCTTCGGCTACAAGCTGGGTTGGACACCCATCGCCGACTACTGCAACTTCGTTCCGAACTCGGGCGGTGAGTGCAGCGGTCCGCTCCACTGGGCGTACCACCTGCTCCTGCCCTGGATCTCGTTCACGTTCCTCTACGCAGCGCTCTACGTCCGGCTGATCCGGGCCCCGCCGACCACCTGGTCCTCGAAGTTGCAGCCGATCGCGCCGGTCGCGGCGAGCTTCGCGACATTCGCTGCCGCGCCCTCCGGCTCGGCGGCATAGGCGCCCTCGAAATCGATCGTCACCGGGATCTCCACCGCCGCGACCACGCGCCCGGCATTGGCCAGCGCCAGCTCAAGGGGCAGCCCCTCCGCGTCGCCGAAGCCGTTCGCCGCCGCCACCGAGGCGCTCCCCGTCGCCAGCGCCTTGGCGCCGCCTTCGGCCACCGCTTTGGCGCTGCCAGCGTCCCAGACGTTGTAGAGAATGACCGGGCGCCCCGGCACGTGGAGCGCGGCGAACGCGCGGGCTTTTTCGGACTGGGTCATGCCGCCTCCCTAGGCAGCCCGTCCAGGCGCTGCCTCTCATATCTTGCGCTCAACAAAAGCTCAGTGGACGAAGCGGGCCACCACGTCGCGATAGGAGCGCGATACCTTCACCGACGCCCCCGAATCCAGCACCAGGAAGCATTCGCCGTTGGTGTGCGGCTTCACCTGCTTCACCAGATCCAGATTGACGATGGTCGAACGGTGGACGCGCTGGAAGCGGCGCGGATCGAGCCGCTTTTCCAGGTCTTTCATCGTCTCGCGCAGGATCAAAGTGTTGTCGCCCGTATAGATGCACATGTAGTCGCCGGCCGCGTCGATCTTCTCGATGGAATCCACATCGACCCGGAAAATCTGCCCGCGGTCCTTGATGTTGATCATCTTCTCGTAGCGGCTGGAGCTGTGGGCGTCCTCGACGCCTTCGACGTTCTCGGCCGCGTCGGGCGCGACCTCGGCCAGCACCTCCTTCAGCGCCGCGACTTCCTCGACCCCGCGCTTCTCGGCGAGGCGCACCCGCACCCGCTCCAGCGTGTCGGCGAGCCGTGCCTCCTCGACCGGCTTCATCAGATAATCGACCGCGTCGGCCTCGAAGGCGCGCAGCGCATGGTCGACATAGGCCGTCACGAAGACGAACAAGGGCGGCTCGACCTCCATCAGCCCCTGGATCACCGAGAAGCCGTCGAAGCCGGGCATCTGGATGTCGAGGAAGACGAGATCGGGCTTGTGGGTCTTGATGCTCCTGATCGCCTCGCGTCCGTTCGAGCAGGTGTCGATGATCTCGACATCGTCGATCTTCTCGAGACGGAGTTGCAGCCCCTGGATGGCGAGCGGTTCGTCGTCGACCAGGATGGTGCGAATGGTCATTTCGGTTCCTCGGCTTCGATTTGATATGGGATTTCGATGAAAACGCGGAAGCCCCCTGGTGTCTCCGATGATGTCTCGAAGCGATGGTTCTCGCCATAGGCCTGCGCCAGACGGTCCCTAATGTTCGCCAGACCGACGCCGGTGGAGAGCGAACGGCTGGTATGGGCGTCCGTTCCGGGCCCGGTATCGGAGACGTTGATCAGCACCCGATCGACGTCGCGGCGGATTTCGATGTTGATGTCGGCACCTTCTTCCTGCGGCGTCACCGCATATTTGATCGCATTTTCGATCAGCGGCTGCAGCAGCAGCGAGGGGATGAGCGCCCGGGTCGCCGATTGCTCGATATGGAAATGCGGGCGGAGGCGCTCCTCGAAGCGCATCGTTTCGATCTCCAGATAGAGCTTCAGCGTCTCGATCTCCTGCGCGATCGTCACCTGGGCGGCACCTTCGTTCACCAATGTGTAGCGCAGGAACGATGACAACCGCGAGAGCATCGCATTGGCCCGGTCGGTCTGCTTCAGCAGCACGAGGGTCGAGATCGAATTCAGCGTGTTGAACAGGAAATGCGGGTTGAGCTGGTAGCGCAGCATGGAAAGCTGCGCGTTCGAGGCCTGGCTTTCCAGTCGCAGCAGCCGGTCGCTCTGCGCCTCGAGCAGCAGGAAATAATTGATGCTGTAATAGAGCGCCGACCAGGCGATCAGCAGCGAGACGGTGAGGAGGATCGCACCGAGCAGCTGCAATCCTTCGGGCCGGATCTCCTGCGTGACGAAGGTCGAGATGCTCCAGGTTTCGATCGCCGAGAAGCCCGCTGCGGCAATGGCGACGATGACGAGCGTGCCGACCCAGGTGATCACCGGCTTCTGCTTGATCAGCCGCCGGTAGGCCGAAGCCATCAAAAGCGTGATCGAATAGCCGGCCGCGGTCAGCAAGGCGGTGTGGAGGATGAAGCTCCAGAGCACGCTGTTCCATTCACGCGCATTGCCGATGATCGAGAGCGTGCGCAGGAAGAAATAGCCCGCCCAGCCGCCGGACTGCAGGATCCAGAAGGCGCGGTTCTTGTCCTCGAAGAAGGGCTGGTCGCCGAGCGTGAACGGGTTCCAGCCCCGCCGCCGCGCCGGGGTTCGCGCCGTCGTCTCGATGATGGGAATTGCGCTATTGCTCGCCATTCGCCTCTCTTGCCGCCGATTCTCTACTCGGAAGCACCAGCATCGACCAGTCGCCTTGCTCGGTCACATATTGGGCGACCGCGCGGCGCACGTCCTCGGGAGTGAGGGCGCGATAATCGGCGAGATAGGTACGCACGTTCTCGATGTCACGCGGATCGCTGTCCCAATTCTCCAGCACGCTTGCCCAATAGGCGTTGGTCGCCATCAGCCGCTCGATCCCGCTGATCACCGGATTCTGCGCCCGTGCGAACTCTTCTGAAGTGGCCGGGGTGCGCGCGAGCTGGGTCGCGATCTCGCGGGCGATGCGGAAGAAGGTGGGGGCATTGGCCGGCCGGACCTCGGCCGCGGCGGTGAACACGCCCCAGTCCCGGAAGGGGGCCGAAGTGAGGTGCGAAGCGTCGGGCGAATAAGTGGCGCCCTCGCCCTCGCGCAGCCGGTCGAACAGGGTCGTTTCGAAGATGTTGGCGGCGAGCGCCAGCGCGCGCCGCTCGCGGGTCCGGTCGTTGCCGCCGAAGGTCGACCAGCCGATCATCGCATAGGCCTGGTTGGGATCGCCGCTATGAGTGAAGCCGCGCGGCGCCGGCGCCGGTGCCGGCGGCTGGAGGCGCGCGGCATTGGCGGACGGCGGCGGCAGCGGCCGGCGCGGCAGCGCGGCGATCGTGCGCCGTGCCGCCTCCACCGCCTGCTCCAGCGTGACGTCGCCGACGATGATCGCATGAACGGGGCCCGCGGCGAGCAAAGGCGCGAAGAAATCGCGAAACTGCTCTACCGTCACACTTTCCATCTCGGCGCGCTCGATCGGCCGCCAGCGCCGGTCGTTGGGCCGCAGGACGGCGCCGCTCTCGCGCCCTGCGCGTGCCGAAGCCGAAGCGAAGTTGAGGTCGTAAGCCTCGACCGACGCGGTCCGGAAGCGCCCGAACAGAGCCGGGTCCCAGCGCGGATGAGTGAGTTTGGTGACCAGCAGCCGCATTTGATCCGGCAGATCCTGCTCGTTGGTCTGGCCCGAGAGCATGAAGGCGTCCTCGTCGACCGCGAAGGCGAGGCCCATGCGCCGCCCGGTGAGCAGCCGCTCCAGCCCGTCGAGATCGAGATCGGCGAGGCCCGAGGCCGCAACGAGTCCGGAAAGCCACGCCAGCGAGGGCCGGTCGGGCGAAAGCCCCGCCATACCGCGGCCAAAACGCAGCCTCACCTGCACCGACCCGCGCTCGAATTCGGTATGTTTGAAGGTCAAAGTCGAGCCGTTGGCGAAGCGGACGATGGTAACGTCCATATCCGCGATCCGTCGGCGCGAGAGCTCGCGGCCGGGCGGCGGCAGCGGCGGCAGATCGTCGAAACTGACCCGCCGCTCGGCGGCGCGGGCGGCGGGCGCCGCGGCGCGGGCGGCGGCCAATCCCTCGGCCAAAGCGGTTTCCCCGCCCGCCGCCGCCTCGGGCGTCGCCAGCACGAAGCGGGGCCCCGATCCGGCGAACAGGGCCCGCATCGCCATGCCCACCCGCTCCGGCGTCATTTGCGGCGCATTGGCCTCGAAATTGTCGCGCACCGTCATTGCCGTGGCGACCACCGCATTGTTGTCGATCGCCCCGGCGAGCTGGTTGGCGCGGCTCTGCGACTGCACCGTCGCCTCGCCCGCCACCGCGGAGGCGATGCCGGTGCGCAGATTGCTGAGCTCGCGGGCGATCTCGGCCTCGCTGGGCGGGGCCTGGAGCGCGTCGCCGATGATCGCGAACGCCTCCAGCATCGCTTCGCGCCAGCTGCCGTTCCGCGCGGTGATCGAAAGGCTCGTCCAGTCGGCGACGTTGCGGCTGCGTACCAGGCCGAGGCCGGCACCGAGGAAGGCGGATTGCCCCCGCGCATGCGCCTCCAGCCGGCGCGAGATGATCTGCGCGGCGAGCATTTCCTCCAGATGCCGCCGCTCTCGCGCCATCGTGTGCGGCGCGGGATCGTAGGGGCGGATCCACATCAATTGCGCGACGGTCGGGACACCGGGATAGACCAGGCTGCCGGCCGGCTGGGCGGGTTCTGCGGGCGTTCCGTAAGTGGGTTCGGCCGGCGCCGGCCCTTCGCTCCGCCAACCGCCGAAGCGGGCGCGGATCAATTCCTCCATCATCGCCGGATCGGCATCGCCGACCATGATCAACGTCGCCCGTTCGGGCCGGTACCAGCGCCGGTAGAAGGCGCGGAGGCCCTCGGCGGACGCGCCGTTGAGCGTAGCCTCGGTGCCGATCGTATCGCGCTCCGCATAGCGAAGCCCGCTGAAGAAGATGCGCTGGCTGATTTCCTGGAAGCGCACGCCAAGCTCGGCACGGCGGCCGCGCTCCTCGAGGATGACCGGCCGCTCGGCATTGACCGCCGCCGGCTCGATCCGCGCCCGCATCATCATCTCGGCGAGCACGGCGAGGCTGGTGTCGAGCGGCTCGCGGGTCGCGTGCGGCAGGTTGAGAATATAGACGGTGTCGGTCGGGCTGGTCTGGGCGTTGGTGTCGCTGCCGAAGCTCGCTCCCAGGCCCTGCCAGATCTCGCGCGCGCGCCGGTCCGGATAGGTCTCCGTGCCCTTGAAGACCATATGTTCGAGGAAATGCGCCCAGCCGCGCTCATTCTCCGCCTCGTGCATCGCACCCGCGTCGATCCGTACCCGGATCGAGACCTGGCCGGCCGGCAACGCATTGCGCCGGACCGCGTAGCGCAGGCCGTTGGGCAGCGTGCCGAACCGCCAGGCCGGGTCGCGGGCAATGTCGGAACCGCGATACAGCCAGTCCGCATCGCCCGTCTGGGCGGCGGCGGGAGCGGCGAGGAGGAAGAGAAAGGCGAAAAACGCGGCGCGGAACAGGCTCATGCGCGCCTTTTGGGAGAGACGCCGGCGAAAGTCGAGCAAGCGACGGGCTAGATCACCGTGAAGTCGGCCGCGACAATCGCCGGATTCCCGCTCAGCACGCCGAACTGCACGGCGGCGCCGGCGCCGCTGCCGTCGGCGTCGAAATAGAGCTTGCCGGTGACGGCGTCGTAGATGATGCGGTCGTTGGTATCCAAAGCGGCCGTGCCGGTGACGAAGGCGGCAGGGTTGAGCGCGCCGAGCGAAAGGCCGGCGAACACCGCGTCATCAAGAAGGATCGTATCGTCCGCGCTATTGAAGTCGGCAATGATGTCGGCTTCCGCGCTCACGAGCGTATTGGCGAAGACGAAGCTGTCCTGCCCGCCGCCGCCCACGAGCAGGTCGAGGCCCGCGCCGCCGTCGAGCCGGTCGTTGCCGCCAAAGCCGAGCAAGGCATCGGTGACGTTGCCGCTGCCACCCTGGATATTGTTCACCCCGTCATTGCCCCAGATCTCATTGCCCAGATCGTTGCCGGTGAGCGCGACCGTCATCGTGCCGCCGATCCAGCCCGTGGTCATCAGCTCAACAGAGATCGCGGCGCCCAGCACATAGTCGACGCCCGCGGCGACAACGTCAGAGCCTTCGCCGCCGGCTTCATTGACCCCGTCTCCGCCATCGTCCACGAAATAGGTGTCGTCCCCGAGCCCGCCGAACAGGCTGTCGTTCGCCCCCGCCCCGCCGAAGAACACGTCCTTGCCGTTGCCGCCGATCAAGGTGTCCGACCCGCCGAAGCCGAAGATCGTGTCGTCGCCGTCGTGGCCCGAGATGATGTTCGCCGCCGCATTGCCCCAGATCTGCTGGCTAAGCTCGTTGCCCTGAAGGTGGATCAGCGCCGTGCCCTCGATCCAGCCCGTGGTCATCAGCTCGACATGGGCGCCGGCGCTCAGCGTCCAGGACAGCGCGGCCGCCACCACATCGAAGCCCTCGTCGGCGAGTTCGGCCACCGAATCGCCGATATTGTCCACGAAATAGGTGTCGTTGCCGGCCCGGCCCGTCATCAAGTCCGCGCCCCCCGCGCCGTCGAGGACGTTGGCGGCGGAATTGCCGGTCAGCTGCTGCCCGAATTCGTTGCCGGTCAGGTTGAGGGCCAAGCTATCGTACATAGCAATGGTCGGGATCTGCAGTCTCTCCACTTCGGCACCGGAGGGGAGCACATAGCTGACGATGGTGTTGACCACGTCAGCGCCTGGAGCACCCGGCTCCTCGACCACGATGTCCAACGGGTTGTCGATCGCATATCCGTCCCCACCGGAGCCGCCGTGCAGCAGATCGGCGCCGGGGCCGCCATCCATGATGTCGCTGGATGGTCCACCGAAAATCTGGTCGTCGCCATCGCCCCCCTCCAGGTCGTTGCCGTAGTTCGTCCCCGTGCCGGTGTTGATCGGGTAGCCCGTGACCGAGACCTGGACGAGGAACTGCTCGTCGCCTTCGAACAACGTGCTGCCCGCCCCCGGGGCGAATTCGCTGATCCGGATAAAATAGGGCCCGTCGACGGTCGCGGTATAGGTCAGGAAGGAATCGAAGGTGGAGACGCTGCCATAGCCGCCGGCGGTGATGGCGCTGTCGTCATTCGTCGCGACCGGATTGGCGGTGTCGGCCGCTCGGTAGAGCCGGACGACGGTGTTGGTGCCGGTCGTATGGCCCAACGACCCGCCGCCGGCGTCGATATCCACGGTGATCGTCTGGCCGGCGGTGAGCTGGACCCAGAAATATTCCTCGGTGCCGACCTCGGCGGGAACGTAAATCGTCTGATAGGGGACCGTCCGATCGTAGACCAATGCGTTTTCGCGCGTCACGAATCCCGAGGCCGGTAGCGAATAAGCGGTCGCGAAGCTGTTATTGCCGGAAATGCCGAGCAGCAGCCCGCTCGCGATATCCGCGACAATCAGATCATTCCCGCCGAGGCCCCGAATGGTCGCGGCGTCCAGCGCGAGCATCATATCGCCGTCCGCGGTACCAACCAGCGGATTGCCGTTCGTGCCCAAGGCATGGATCGCGCCCCATTCTTCACCGATGCCGTGCGGCTGAAAGGGCATGGCGACATCGGCCATATCAGAACCGAGCCGCCATTCGGGTGCGGCATTGCCCAGTCTCGATCGGACGGTCATGTTTTTCTCCCTGGCGCGGCGTTGCTAAGGCTAGAGACAAAAGACTGGGATAACAACGCCCTGCTTCGGTGAAGCCGATCCTGTCCTGCCCTCAGCTTGACTCCATAGGAAATCGGTCGGAACATAAAGTGAACAACAGAGTCCGAGTCGCATGGCCGCTTCGCCCTCCCGCCTCGACGCCTTGCGCGCCGAAATTCGCGCTATCGAGCGCGCCGGCTTTGCCGCCGGGGCGCGGCCCTGCGTGCCGTTCGGGATCGAAGATGTAGACGCGCGGCTGACCGGCGGCGGGCTGGCCATCGCGCTGCACGAGGCGGCGGCCGCGGCGCCCACGCCGAACGACGATGCCGCGGCCACGCTCTTCCTCGCCGCCGCCGCCGCGCGCTTCGCCGGCGCCGGAGGGCAGGTGCTCTGGGCGCTCACCCGCCGCGATCTGTTCGCGCCCGCGCTGGCGCAGGCGGGGCTGAGGCCGGACCGCCTGCTCTACGCCGAATGCCGCAATGACGACGAGGTGCTGGCGGTGATGGAGGAAGGGGTGCGCCACGGCAGCCTCGCCGCCGTGGTCGGCGAAACGAAACGGCTCGCCATGCCCGCCGGCCGCCGCCTCCAGCTCGCCGCAGAGGAGGGCGGCACGGCGGCCTTGCTGCTTCGCCGCTGGCCGAAGAGCGATGCGGACCCGCTCGGCGCCCCTTCGGCGGCGGCCACGCGCTGGCGGATCGGCTGCGCGCCGGCTTCGCCCTTGCCTTATGCGATCGACCCGCTCGAGGGGATCGGCCGGGCCTGCTGGCGGGTCGCCTTGGTCCGCCAGCGCGGCGGCCCGCCCCATCACTGGCTTCTGGAGGCCCCCGATGCCGAGGCTCGCCTCGCTCTACCTGCCCGACCTCGCGATCGAGAGGATCAGGCGGGCCGAGCGCCGCACCGCATCGCCGCCGACGCCCCCGCGCAAGCCGCCTGACCCCGCTCGCGTCCTGCCCGAGCGCGGCGGCGGCTGGCGGCCCGGCGCCCGCTGGGCGCGCGAGGCGCAGCCGCAAGCCTTCGTCCTGCGCCGCGCCGAGCATGCGCTCGTCACCGCGCACAAGCTCGGCAACCGGAATGTGCTCGCCGCGGTCTGTCCGGAGGCGCGCGCGTTCGGCCTCGCCCCAGGCATGCCGCTCACCAAGGCGCGGATCCTGGTCGCCGGGCTCGACGTCCGCGTCGCCGATCCGGAAGGCGACGCCGCCTGGCTTCGCCGCCTCGCTCTGTTCGCCGCCCGCCGCTGGACGCCCCGCGTCGCGCCCTCCGGCCCGGATGGGCTCTGGCTCGATCTCACCGGCGTCGCCCACCTGTTCGGCGGCGAGCAGCTTATGGCCGAGCGCATTCTCGGCTTTTGCCGCCGTCTCGGCTTCACCGCCCGTATCGCCGTCGCCGGCACCACCGGCGCCGCCCACGCCTTGGCCCGATTCGGCGCGGAACCGTTGATCCTCTGCCTGGATGATCGCGAGGCCGATGCCGTCGCCCCGATGCCGCTCGCCGCCTTGCGCCTGGACGAGGCCCGGCTCGCCACTGCCCGCCGGCTCGGCCTCGAACGGGTCGGCGAGCTGATCGCCATGCCTCGCGCGCCGCTCCAGCGCCGCTTTGGCCGCGAGCTCCTCCTCCGCCTCGACCAGGCTCTCGGCCGCGCCCCCGAACCCTTCGATCCGATCGTGCCCGAGGAACCGCCTTCGGTCCTCCTCCGCTTCATGGAGCCGATCGCGAGCGCCGAAGCGATCGAAACGGCCGTGCACGAAGCCGTCCGCCGCCTCGTGCCCGGGCTCACCGAAGCCGGCCTCGGCGCCCGCCGCCTCGATCTCGACTGCCAGCTCGTCGATAATAGCATTCAATCTCAAGCTATTAGCTTGTCCCGGGCCACCCGCGACGGCCCTCATCTTGCGCGGCTCCTCTGCGCGAAGATCGAGAAGATCGAGCCCGGCTTCGGCATCGAGCGCCTCCGCCTGACCGCCGCCCGCGTCGAGCCCCGTGCCTCCGAGCCGGTGCCGGGCGAGATGGCTGGCGAGAAGCCCGCGCCCGAGCTCGCCGCTCTGGTCGACCGTCTCGCCATCCGCCTCGGCGCTCGCCGCGTCCACCGGCTCACTGCGCTCGAAAGCGACCTCCCCGAGCGCAGCGTCGCTGCCGCCGATCCGCTTGGGCAGCCCGCAAACTGGCCCGATTGGCCCCGCCCCGTGCGTCTGCTCTCGCCGCCTGAGCCGGTCGAGCATGTCATGTCCAATCTGCCGGATGGCCCACCGCGCCGCTTCGTCTGGCGAGGGCGACGCTACGACATCGCCGCCGCCGATGGCCCCGAGCGCGTCTACGGCGAATGGTGGCGCCAGGCGGCGGAGCGCGCCGCCATCCGCGACTATTTCCAGGTTGAGGACGCCGACGGGAAACGCTTCTGGCTGTTCCGTCAGGGCGATGGCGAGAATCCGGCCACCGGTGACCTCAGCTGGCACCTGCACGGGGTGTTCGCATGACCTATGTCGAGCTCCAGGTCGCGACCCACTTCAGCTTCCTCCGCGGAGTGTCGAGCGCGGAGGACTTGTTCCGGGCGGCTGACGAACTCGACTATTCCGCGCTTGGTGTGACCGACCGCAACACGGTGGGGGGGTTAGTCAAAGCGCTAAGGGCCGAACGGGAGTTAGGCGTTCGCCTCGTCGCCGGCTGCCGGCTCGATCTGATGGACGGCTCCTCGCTGCTGGTCTGGCCCGAGGACCGCGCCGCCTGGTCGCGGCTGACCCGCCTGCTCAGCCTCGGCAAAGGTCGGGTCGATCGGAAGAAGGGCGAGAAGAGCCAGTGCTTCCTCCATTGGGAGGATGTCGCTTACTGGTCCGAAGGGCTGGTCGCGGCCCTGGTCCCCGACGAAGCCGACCGGGTCGCCGATATCGCCCTCGCCCAGATGACCGACATCTTCGGGCGGCGCGGCCATCTCGCCCTCACCCATCGCCGCCGTCCGGGCGAGCTGAAGCGCCTCCACGCGCTCGACGCCCTAGCCCGCCGCCACGGCCTCCGCAGCCTCGCCACCGGCGACGTCCTCTATGACGGCCCCGGCAAGCGCATGCTCCACGACGTCGTCACCGCGATCCGCGAGCATATCACGATCGACGAGCTCGGCTTCCGCCGCGAGCGCTTCGCCGACCGCTATCTCAAGAGCCCGGAAGAAATGGAACGCCGCTTCCGCGCCTTCCCCGACGCGATCCGCGCCACGGCGGATATCGCGGAGCGATGCCGGTTCTCACTGCGTGAGATCAGCTACCAATATCCCGACGAGATCGTGATGACCCGCCGCTCGCCGCAACAGGCGCTGGAGCGCATGACCTGGATGGCGCTCAATGCGAAGTTCGCCGGAGCCCCGCCAAAACGCTACCGCAAGCTGCTGACCCACGAATTGCGTCTGGTGCGCAGTTGGCGCTACGCCCCCTATTTCCTCACCGTCAATTCGATCGTCCAGTTTGCCCGCAGCCAGGAGATCCTCTGCCAGGGCCGGGGTTCGGCGGCCAATTCGATGATCTGCTTCATTCTCGGCATCACCTCGATCGACCCGATCATCCACAAGCTGCTGTTCGAACGCTTCCTCTCCGACGACCGGGACGAGCCTCCCGATATCGACGTCGATTTCGAGCACGACCGGCGCGAGGAGGTGATCCAGTGGATCTACCAGACCTACGGCCACGAACATGCGGCGCTCACCGCCGTGGTCAGCCGCTATCGCACCCGCGGCGCGGTGCGCGAGGTCGGCAAGGCGCTCGGCCTCTCCGAGGACGTGACCGCTACGCTTTCGGGCCAGGTCTGGGGCTGGTCGAACGAAGGCGTCGCCGAACGCCATGTCGAGGAATTGGGCCTCGACAAGAACGATCCGCGTCTCGCGCTCACGCTGGAGCTGACCCGCCAGCTGGTCGGCACGCCGCGCCATCTCTCCCAGCATCCCGGCGGCTTCGTCCTCACCCGCGACCGGCTCGACGATCTCGTGCCGATAGAGCCGGCGACGATGATCGACCGGCAGGTCATCGAATGGGAGAAGGACGATCTCGAGGAATTGAAGATAATGAAGGTCGACGTGCTCGGCGTCGGCATGCTCGGCTGCATGCGCCGCGCCTTCGACCTGCTGGCCGGGCATAAGGAGCAGCGTCTCACCCTCGCCTCGGCTGAGATGCAGGTCGACGATCCCAAAGTTTTCAAGATGATCCAGGAAGCCGACACGCTCGGCGTCTTCCAGATCGAGAGCCGCGCGCAAATGTCGATGTTGCCGCGGCTCAAGCCGGTGAAGTTCTACGATATCGTCATCCAGGTCGCGATCGTTCGGCCGGGCCCCATCCAAGGCAATATGGTTCATCCCTATCTGCGGCGACGAGAGGGTAAGGAGATTGCGGATTATCCTTCCGAAGAGCTTCGCCATGTCCTGGAGAAGACAGAAGGTGTCCCGCTTTTTCAGGAGCAGGCAATGAAGGTCGCTATCGTCGGCGCCGGCTTCAAACCGGCCGAGGCGGATGCACTCCGCAAGGCAATGGCGACATTCAAATCCACGGGGGGAGTCACGCATTTCAGGGACAAGATGATCAACGGTATGCTCCATAAGGGTTACACGCGCGATTTCGCCGAGCGCACCTTCAAGCAGATCGAGGGTTTCGGCAGTTACGGCTTTCCCGAAAGCCACGCGGCGAGCTTCGCCAAGATCGCCTACGCCTCATGCTGGATGAAGCATTATCATCCGGACGTCTTCTGTGCCGCCATCCTCAACGCCCAGCCCATGGGCTTCTACGGCGTCGCCCAGCTCGTCCGCGACGCCCGCGAACATGGTGTCGAAATGCGCGCCGTATCGGTCAATGCCAGTCGCTGGGATTGCACGCTGGAGCAGGGGGAGGGCGGCTATCTTCCGCTCCGCCTCGGCCTGCGCATGGTGAAGGGTCTTTCCAACGACCATGGCGCGCTGATCGCGGCGGCGGCGATGGATAGGCCCTTCGCCTCGATCGAAGACGTGATGGCGCGCTCCGGCGTGCCGGCGGCGGCGCTGGAGAAGCTCGCGGATGCCGATGCCTTCCATTGCCTCGGCCTCGACCGGCGGCAGGCGCTCTGGCGGGTGCGGGGGCTAAGCGGGACGCCCTTGCCGCTGTTCGCCGCGGCCGAGGCGCGCGGGATCGAGCCCGAGGTCGCGCTCACTCCGCTGACC
>DATINU010000126.1:0-7822 GCA_035473955.1 Allosphingosinicella sp. | reverse complement strand
GCCGGCGTGGTCGACGAGGAGCTTGTCGAGGTCGAAGCGGCCCTACCGGGCGACGCTCATGGCTATGGCCGGCTGCGCTGGCTCGGCGGGGCCAATAGCGGGCTGGAGAGCGCCGTGCTGCGCTCGGATGGCGCAATGCTGACCTTGCGGGAGGCGCCGCCTTTTCCGGCCGCCGCCGGCGATCTCGTCGAACTGCACGAGGGCTGCGACAAAAGCCTTGCGACCTGCGCCGGGCGGTTCGGCAATGCGGCGAACTTCCGCGGCGAGCCCCATTTGCCGGGCATCGACCTGTTGACCCGCTACCCCGGGGTCTGAGCCCCGGACGATTTTTCAACGAAGGAGACGAACGATGCGGCTGAGGGCTTGCCTTGGAATGATCGCGCTTGGGCTGGGCGGCTGCGCCCATATTCCGGCCTATCTGATGCTGGACGTCGACGGCAGCACCGTCGAATTCAGGAAGAAGGAGCCGCCCGCGCCGGCGGAGAATGGCGCCGCCCCGGCGCCGGAGCCGGCCGGGGACGATGGGCCGGCGCGCTGACCTGATCGTGGCGCGGGCCCGAAGGCTCGTCGGCGTCCGCTTCCGGCCGCAGGGGCGTGAGGCGGCGGCCGGGCTCGATTGCATCGGGCTCGCCGCCGCCGCGCTTGGCATCGAAGCGCCGCCAGCGGACTATGCGTTGCGCGGCGGTTTGAAGGCGAAGCTGGAGGAAGGGCTGCGCGCGGCCGGATTGCGTCCGGTCGCGGCGGCGCGAGCGGGCGACCTCCTGGTGCTCGTGGCGGGAGCGGGGCAGCTCCATCTCGCGATCTGGACGGGCGGCGGACTGATCCATGCCGATGCGGCACTCAGGCGAATCGTCGAACGGCCGGGGCCGGCGCCCTGGCCTTTGCTCGGCGTCTGGAGATTGAAATGGCGACGTTGATCCTGAGCGCGGCCGGGCAGATCCTTTTCGGGCCGGTGGGCGGCGCGATCGGCTCGGTGGCCGGCCAGTATATCGACCAGACGATCCTGTTCGCGCCCAAGGCCCGGCAGGGGCCGCGGCTCGGCGAGCTGAGCGTGCAGACCTCTTCCTATGGCAGCACGATCCCGAAGCTGTTCGGGACAATGCGGGTGGCCGGGACGGTGATCTGGGCGACCGACCTTGCCGAGCACCGGTCGACGAGCGGCGGAGGCAAAGGGCGGCCGAAGACCGTCAACTATTCCTATTCGGCCAGCTTCGCGGTGGCCATCTCGGCGCGGCCCGTGCTGGGGATCGGGCGAATCTGGGCGGACGGAAAGCTGCTGCGCGGCGCGGCGGGCGACATGAAAAGCGCGGGCATTGTCCGCCTGCACACCGGCGGCGAGAACCAGGCAGTGGACCCGCTGATCGCTGCGGCGGAAGGGATTGGCCTCGCGCCGGCCTATCGGGGAACGGCCTATGCGGTGTTCGAGGATCTGCAGCTCGAGGACTTCGGCAACCGGATTCCGTCGTTGACCTTCGAAGTCACGGCGGATGCGGGGGAGGTGACGATCGGGACGATCGCCGAGACGCTCGGCGACGGCGCGATCGCGGCCGGCGAGACGCCGGCGTTGGCGGGCTATGCGGCGGCGGGAGACAGCGTGCGCGGGGCCATCGAGGCGCTGGCCGAGGTTGTGCCGCTGTCGTTGGCCGACAACGGAACGAGCTTGCGATTGACCGCCACGGGCGAGGCGCCGGTCGCGGTCGCGGCGGCGGAAGAAAGCGGCGAGCGCGAGGTGGTGCGGCGCGGTGCGGGCCAGGTGCCCGGCGAGGTCAGCATCGCCTATTACGAGATCGAGCGCGACTTTCAGGCCGGACTGCAGCGGGCGGTGCGCGGTGACGGCGCGCGCGGGGCGCTGCCGCTGGCCTTGCCCGCGGCGCTGGCGGCGGGCGCCGCGAAAGCGCTGGCCGAGCACCGGCTGGCCGCGCTTTGGGCGGGGCGGACGACCGCCAAATTACAGCTCGGCTGGCGGCGGGCGCCCGTTCGTCCCGGCGACCGGCTCGCGATCGAGGGCGAGGCGGGGGCGTGGCGAGTGACGCGCTGGACGCTGGGGCCGATGCACGTGTCGCTCGAGCTGGTCCGCGCCGGCGGGGCGCCGCCGGACCTGGAGGCCAGCCCGGGCCGCCCGGTCAGCCAGCCGGACCTGCCGCACGGGCCGACCTTGCTTCGCCTCTACGATCTGCCGCTGGGCGACGGCACCGGCGGCAAGCCCTGGATCACGGTCTTGGCCGCCGGGGAGGAGCCCGGCTGGCGCCGCGCGGCGCTGAGCGCGAGCTTCGACGGAGGGGCAAGCTGGCAGGCGGTGGGCGGGACCGCGGCGCCGGCCGTGCTCGGGGCCGCAATCGATGTCCTGGGCCCGGCCGGATCGGCGCTGCTGGACCGAGAACACCGGGTCGAGGTCGCGCTCGCGGGCGACGCCTGGCTGGAGAGCCGCGACGACGATGCGCTGGCCGCGGGCGCGAATCTCGCCGTGCTCGGGGAGGAGCTGATCCAGTTCGGCGCGGCCGAACCGCTCGGCGACGGGCATTTCCTTCTCTCACGGCTGCTGCGCGGCCGGCGGGGGACCGAATGGGCGGCCGCTCTGCATGCCGTCGGCGAGGATTTCGCGCTGGTGGACGCCGCGGCAATGGTGGCGATCGAGGCGCCGGCCCTCGGCGGCGAAGCACGGGTGCTGGCCAACGGGATCGGCGACGATCTCGAAGGGGTCGCGGCCGCCATCGCCGTCGAGGGCGCGGCGCTGCGCCCGCCCGGGCCGGTTCACCTGCACGCGGTGACGACCGAAACGGGCGATATCCTTTTGTCCTGGGTACGGCGGAGCCGGCAGGGCTGGACCTGGGCCGATGGCGGCGACGCGCCGCTGGGCGAGGAACGGGAAGCCTATCGGGCCACCTTTTCCGGCCCGGGCTTCGCGCGAATCATCGAGAGCGACGGGCCGTCCTGCGCCTATAGCGCCGAGGCGCAGGCGGCAGACGGCGCGGTCCGGCCGATCCAGGCGGCGGTCGTCCAGAGCGGCACCTTCGCGGCGTCGCGGCCCGCCTTTCTCACTATCGACTAGACGGAGACAGCCATGTCCGACGCCAGTTCGCGCTTCGGCCTGCCCTTCATTCTGCCGGGCCAGGCGCAGAAGGAATTCCATCACAACGAGGCCTTGGCGCTGCTGGACGCAGCGCTTCACGCGACGGTCGAGGAGGGTCCGGCCGCGAGCCCGCCCGACTCTCCCGCAGAAGGGGAAAGCTGGATCGTGGGCGAATCCGCGACGGGCGCATGGGCCGGCCAGGAGGCGAGAATCGCAAGCTGGACGGAGGCCGGCTGGCGGTTCGTCGCACCCGTGCCCGGCATGCTCGCCTGGAACCTCGCCACAGGTTACTGGCTGCACTGGTCCGACGGCGCTTGGAGCGAGGGGGAGCTGCCCGCGTCGGCGCTTCACATTGGCGGTCTGCAAGTCGTGGGGCCGCGCCTCCCGGAGGTGCCAAGCCCTTCCGGTGGAACGATAATCGACAACGAGGCACGGACCGCGATCGACGCGCTGATTGAGGCTTTGCGGTCACACGGTCTGACGGATTGACGCTGCCGCGATATTCTTTGAAACCGGGGGGCGGCCAGACCGTTTCAGGCCGTGCTGGACATCTGCCGCTCATCTTGTTGGTGGGCTGCGGCTTTTTAGCAACAGGTAGGGGGCGAACCGCGCTTGCACGGATACTCCGCTTACCGTAAGGAGTTCAGGTCGTTCCCGATCGGGACGTAGAAGAAAGGGGAAGATTTATGCGGAAGCTCGCCATTGTTGTGGCGCTGTCGTCAACCGTGCTCGCAACTCCGGCACTTGCGCGCGATGGCGCCTGGTATGTCGGGGGCGATTTCGGCGCCTTGATCGTCGAGGACATCAATTTCGATTTTGGTCTCCAGCCGACGATCCCGAGCTCGAACGGCAATGCCCAGATCGCGCTCAACCACGATTACGGGTTCGATGCGGCGCTTTTCGTCGGCTACGATCTCGGTTCGTTCCGGGTTGAGGCCGAGGTCGCGTACAAGCGCGCCCGGGTCGACGACATCGAAACCTCGGTCTGCCTTCCGGGCAATCCGGCCGCTTGCCGCCCCGTGGGGGCAAACGTCACGCCGCAGCTCTTCCAGGCCGGTGGCGGGCGCACGAGCGCGCTCAGCTTCATGATCAACGGCATGCTCGACTTTGGCGATGACGACGGCGTCCAAGGCTTCGTCGGCGCCGGTGTCGGCATGGCGCGCGTGGATTATAACAATGTCCGCGCGTTCTCGAACGGCCCCTCCGCGATCGATGATTCGGACACGCGCTTCGCGTGGCAGGTCATTGCCGGTCTCCGCCAGGCGGTTACCGACAATATCGACGTGACGGTCCGTTACCGCTTCTTCAACGCCGACAATCTCCGCACCGTCGACAATCGCGGGTTTGAGTCGGAGTCGCGGTTCCGCAGCCACTCGCTGCTGGGCGGCATCACCTTCAACTTCGGCGGCCGCGAGCCGCCTCCGACCCAGACCTGCTGGGACGGTTCGGTGATTCCGGCCGACGCGAGCTGCCCGCAGCGGCCCATCGAGACTCCGCCGGAAGTGCCGCCGCCGCAGATGCAGACCTGCTGGGACGGTTCGTCCATTCCGGTCACGGCAACCTGCCCGCCGCGCGTCGAAGGTCCGTTCGTGATCTTCTTCGATTGGGACAAGGACGAGATCACGCCGCAGGCGGCCGCGATCCTCGACAACGCGGCCGGCGCCTATCAGCGGATGGGCTCAGCCAGCGTCGTTCTCGCCGGTCACGCCGACCGTTCGGGCGCCGCGGACTATAACGTCGGTCTGTCGCAGCGTCGTGCGAACAACACCCGCGCCTATCTGGCCGGCCGTGGCGTTCCCGACGGTTCGATCACGACCGAAGCGTTCGGCGAGAGCCGGCCGCTGGTCGACACCGCCGATGGCGTCCGCGAGCCGCAGAACCGGCGCGTGGAAATCCGCTTCGGCCCCGGCTCCGGCTGGTAAGAAGGGCACCGCCGCTCCCCGCGGCGGAACGCCACAGATTTGGGGCCGGTCTTCGGACCGGCCCCTTTCTTTTTGCCCACCGCCGATCGGCCGCGGGCCGACAAGCCCCCTGTTCGGCAGGGCATGGCTTTGATACGGGGCGGCGACTTCTCGCCATCAAGGACCCCTTATGCGGATCGCGATCATCGGCACCGGCTATGTCGGCCTCGTTTCCGGCGCCTGCTTTTCCGACTTCGGCCACGATGTGGTCTGCGTCGACAAGGACGAGAGCAAGATCGAAGCGCTCGAACGGGGCGTGATGCCGATTTTCGAACCCGGGCTCGACCAGCTCGTCGCGCGCAACGTCGCCGCCGGGCGGCTTACCTTCGCCACCAGCCTCGCCCCGGCCGTCCACGGCGCCGACGCGATCTTCATCGCCGTCGGCACGCCTTCGCGCCGCGGCGACGGCCATGCCGATCTTTCCTACGTCTTCGCCGCCGCGCGCGAGATCGCGGCGGAGCTGAAGGGGCCCGCCGTGGTGGTGACCAAATCGACCGTGCCGGTCGGGACGGGCGACGAGGTCGAACATATTCTCAAGGAGGTCGCGCCGCAGGCCGAGGCCTGGGTGGTTTCCAATCCCGAATTCCTGCGCGAGGGCGCGGCGATCGAAGATTTCAAACATCCCGACCGGATCATCATCGGGGCGGAGGATGAGCGCGCGGTCGAAATCATGCGCGAAATCTATCGGCCGCTCTACCTCAACAAGGCGCCGTTGCTGGTGACGTCGCGGCGGACGGCCGAGCTGATCAAATATGCGGCCAACGCCTTTCTTGCGACCAAGATCACCTTCATCAATGAAATCTCGGACCTGTGCGAGGCGGTCGACGCCGACGTCCAGGACGTCGCGCGAGGCATCGGCCTCGACGGGCGGATCGGCGGGAAATTCCTTCATGCGGGACCGGGCTATGGCGGCTCCTGCTTTCCCAAGGATACGCTGGCGCTGCTGAAGACCGCCGAAGACAATCAGGCGCCCCTGCGGATCGTGGAGGCGGTGGCGAAGGTCAACGAGGCCCGCAAGCGCGCCATGGGGCGCAAGGTCATCAATGCAATGGGCGGGAAGGCGCGAGGCAAGACGGTCGCTCTGCTCGGCCTGACCTTCAAGCCCAATACCGACGACATGCGCGACGCCCCGTCGCTCGCGATCGTGCAGACGCTCGAAGATGCCGGCATCAAGGTGCGCGGCTACGATCCCGAGGGCATGGCGCAGGCGCGGCCGCTCATGCCCAATGTCGCGCTTTGCGCCAGCCCCTATGAGGCCGCGGACGGCGCGGATGCGGTTGTGCTGGTCACCGAATGGGATGCGCTCCGGGCGCTCGATCTCAAAAAGCTGGCCAGATCGATGCGCCGGCCGGTCTTCGTCGACCTTCGGAACGTCTACCCGCCCGAGGAGGTTGAGGCCGACGGGCTGGAGTGGCACGGCATCGGCCGGGCCCCCCGGCCGAAACCCTGAGGAGAGGGGGATGAGGAAAGCGATCGCCGCCATGCTGCTGCTCGAGAGCACGGGCGCCAGCGCGCAGGCGCCGCGGGTGCTGACCGGCGCCAGCGCCGACCTTGTCAAAGCGGACGGAGCCGAGATCGGCTCGGTGAGCGTCCGGCCGCGCGGCAATGGGATCGACGTTTCCGTCATTGTGTCCCAAGTCACTCCCGGCCGCTACGGAATCCATATCCATGCCGTGGGGCGCTGCGAGGGACCCGCGTTCGAAAGCGCCGGCCCGCACTGGAACCCGACCTCGCGTCACCATGGCCGGCTCAATCCCAACGGACCGCATCTCGGCGACCTGCCCAATATCGAGGTGGAGGCCAATGGCCGCGGGACGGTGCGCTTTACCATCGCCCATACGCTGAACAGCCTGCTCAACGCCGATGGCGCGTCGATCGTGCTCCATGCCGCGGCGGACGACGAGCGCACCGATCCCAGCGGCAATAGCGGCGCCCGCATCGCCTGCGGCGTGCTGCGGGGCTATGGGGACTGAAGCCTAGATCGGCTCGCCCGCCGCGCGGGCGCGCTCGACCTTGCTGGCTTCCAGCTCGGCGATGCGGCCCGCGCCGATCCAGAGCGCGACAAGGGTGAAGGGCGGCACCACATAGAGCCAGAACACGCCCGCGCTGAGACTGCCGGTGACGTCCGCCATTTTTCCCGCGAAATAGGGGCCGAGAGCGAGGCCGACCATGGTCGTGCCGAGGACATAGGTCGCCCCCGCCGTGGCGCGCATGCGCGGCAACACGACATCCTGCAGGCTGGCCACCGCGGCGCCGACCCAGGCCGAGCCGAACAATTGGGCGACCGGGCTCGCCAGATAGAAGGTTGAGAGATCATCGGTGGTAAACATGACGTAGACCGCCGGAGCCGGCAGCACGACGGCGAGCATGTTGACGAAAATCCTTCCCCTGGGATCGCGGCGCCGCCAGAGATCCGAGATGATTCCGCCCATAATCACTCCAGTTGCCGCAGCGATGGCTGCGCCCCAGCCGAGGATGGTCGCGATCTCCTCAGCGGCCGTGATGCCCGGAATGATCTGGGCCCCGGCCGTCGGGGCGCCGTAAAAGGTGCGGATTGCATAAGGCGGCGCCCAGAAGCTGATCGCATAAGTCATGAACGAAATGCTGCCGAAGGCGATGGCGAGCATGATCACCGTCCGGTTGCCCCAGATCAGGCAATAAGCGGCGGGATCGCGATGGCGCAGCGACTGGACCCAGGAAAAAACCGCATAGACGCCGAGCCCGTAGGCCAGCCATTGCGCGCCGTTGCCGGTGAGCCAGTAGAGGCCGAATCCCGCCAGCACGATTCCGG